>JAJRXB010000347.1 GCA_024276515.1 Chloroflexota bacterium | reverse complement strand
CATCGCCCCATCTCGTAGCCCCGGAATCCCTATTCCGGGGCGATTCTCCCCTCGTCGCTCACCTGCCCCATCGCAGGTGCGGGCAGAATGACGGTTTGGGGCCAAACTCGAATTTAGATGCGATTGCCCTATTTTGACATAGTGCCTGGTAGATGAACTCATACCCAAACGGGCACATTTTCACGCTTTGGAGAGCCTGTGGAAACCTGTGAGGTCTTATCGGGTTTTCGATCTCACCAACTGCGTAAGTGCTGTTGATGAGAGTCTAATGATTATGTTTCAGGTTCCGCCACAGGTCGCGCATGCCGCCCACGAATTGAGGGACGGTCTCCCTGGGGAAGCGGGGCCAGGTGGCGACCACCGTCAGTGCGATCCAGCCCACCGCCATTGCGCCGTAGGTTGGGGCCTCTTGCAAGGCGACCAGCAGCATCTTGCCGTAAGGGGGTGCCTGCAACCCCCAGCCCAGGTGAACAGAGCGAAAGAGCCAGAGCATGAGGCCGGACACCAGCAGGTATCCCAGGCTCACCGGCAGCGGCAGGAAACCGGCTGCGGTCAGATAGATGAGCACACTGCATGCAACGGTTATATCCACTTGCAGGTCGTGGTCCCCGATCCAGGTGTGGCGTTGGCTTGGGTCGCGCCGGGCCAAAGGACCGTCCAGCACGTCGGTAGCCCAGGCCAGGATCAGGGCGATGACGGCCGTGGGCAGAGCGTCTCGTCCCCCGGCGACTCCCAGCCAGGTGATCCAGATCGCAATGAGAAAACGGGTTGCGGTCAATGTGTCGGCCAGCGTTTTGGCATAAACCGTCATAGTTACACCTCCTCACCGCCGGCGAGATCTCCCGGAAAGTGTCGTTCGCGCAAATCTCCGTTGGTCGTCAACCCGCCTAAAAACGTCTCGATGAAGACCTGACTGGCCTGTTCCATGTCTATCTCGTCCGGCATCAGCATGCTATAGAATGCCAGTCCGTCGTAGACGGCCATCACCGACCACGCCAGTTGGCGGGCGTCCACCGCTTTGAACTCGCCGGCGTCGATACCTTCGATGATAATCCCGGCGATGACTTCTCGGTATTGAACCAATACGTTGGAGAACAGTTGGTTAAGTTCCTCGTTCAGGGCGCTTTGCATCCAGAACTCAAAAAACACGTTGAAAAAGTCTTCGGTGGCTCGAAAGAACTCCACCATCTCCTGGGCTACGGCGCGCAACTTGTCGGAGGCGGTTGTATGCTGTTCGAGGGTGGCGACAACGTCCTGGCTTATGTCCAAGAAGTATGACTTGATCAACGAGAGGAATAGATCGTCTTTGTTTTTGAAGTACCAGTAGAGACTCCCCTTGCTCAGCCCGCTTTCGGCGACGATGTCATCCATAGTAGTTTTGTGATAACCTTTGCGGGCGAAGCAGGCGAGAGCAGCGTCCATAATTTGTTTGCGCCGTTCTTCGGCCTGGCTGGAACGAGGTGTCGTTTGAGGGTCCATCTTTTCCTTTGTCTCGCATCTCTGAAGGTCTAGACTGACTAGTCAGCCTAGACTGACCGGTCAGTCTAATTATAACATAAAAATGTGACCGGCGTCAATAGTTATTATACATAATCCACAGAAAAAATATCCCCGCCGACGTCACGTCGGCGGGGATAGGGGGAGCTACCTGGAGGGAGCCGAGAAAGGATCAGGGCTCCACGGGGGCCGGTTGCATCTCAGGACTTGCGGCCTGTGTGGACAACGTCAGGGCGTTGTTGGGGCAGCCATCATCCTGGATGTCGGTGCCATTGCCGGAGAATCGGTTGCGGACGTTTTGGAAGTTGGTGGCGCAGTAGAGGTGGATACCGACATCGTTCTTCTTGATGAGGTTCTTCAGCGCCAGGGCGCTGTCGGAGGTGTCCACAACGATGCCTTCGCCGTTGTTCATCACCTTGTTGAAGGCCAGGCGGGCGTTGTCCGACTCCCAGAGGTAGACGCCGTAGTCGAAGTAGCGCACGGTGTTGCGCTCGAAGTTGAGGTTGTCGGACTGGTAGGCTATAACGCCATATTCGCCCTTTGCAAGTCTCATACCTTTGACCAGCGTATCATTTGCCCAGGCAAGATACACCGCAACCTGGCTATCGGTCGCGCGGCTGCTCAATATTTGGGCGCCTTCTACGTCGTACAGAAGGTATCCACTGGATACCCAGTAGCCACCAGTGTAGTCGACGCCGGCGACAAGGTTGTTGTTGTAGATCGAGCCAGACGCGCCGAAGCCGATCTGGATGCCATTCTGGGCGATCTTGTCCGTCGGACCCCAGCCGATGACCCGGTTCTTCTTGATGTGGGCGACGGTGGTGCCGGTGCCGTAGTAGGTGTTGGCAGTGATGCCGTTCTTCTGGAAGTCTTTGACTCTGTTGTTTTCAATCCAGACGTCGCTGGTGCCGCCGTCCCGGCTCAACACGTAGATGCCCCCGCCGCTCTGGCAGCCCTCGTAGCCGGCCGGGTGCTTGACGTGGAGCACCTTGTTCCATTGAATCTTGCCGCTGGCGTTGAGGTAGTAGATGCCGTAGAAGCGGTCGTAGCCGCTCATACAGCCGGGATAGCCGCGTCCGTCGCCATCAATGGTGAAGCCGCGCACGCGGACGTTGTCGGCGTTCTTGACCCAGACGATGGGACCTTTCTGGTCGGGCACGGCGCGGATGATTGCTTTGTAGCGGCTTTCGCTCTCCAGGGACAGGTTCTTGCCGTCAATCACCACCTGCTCCTCGTAGACGCCACGCCGGACGATGACTTTACCGCCATCGGCTACGGCATTCACGCCATCCTGCACGGTGGCGAAGGCATTGTAGCCGAAGATCCAGCCGGGGAGCACCTCGTCCTTGGGGGAAGCGCCGGCCCAATCGTCATCTACCTTGACGACGGTGGGCGCCGGCAGAGCCATGCAGCCCGTAATGGTGAGGTCGGATAGGGCGACGTCGCCGTAGGTGTCATCGGGTGCCCACAGACCGGCGAAGACCTGCATCCAGGCCATGTCTCCTGTAAAGCTCAGGCCGGCGGGGTAGATGTCGGGCTCGTCGTTCTTCCAGCCGGCGGTGTAGAATCCCGTGGGGATGCCGTTGATGGTGGCGAACATCGTGCCCAGATTGCCGTCGATGGCGTGGTAGGTGATTGCGATGTTGTAGACCCCACCGGTGTTGTACGTCCCGCCGTCCACCATTCCCCACATATTCGCCTGCCAGGGATCAACCCCGTCGCGGTCGAACCAGATGCCGTAGTTGTCGTAGGTGCCGAAGGGGGCCACGACGGTATCGGGGTCTGTGGCATCGTAGTCCCGCTCGTCTCGCCCACCAGAGGCCGCGAGATTGTGCTTGTCATCGAGGTCCAGGCTGTTGGGGTTTGTGGCCAGGTCGCCGACCAGGGAGACCATCCAGCCACCCTGTCCGCCCTGGTAGGTATCCCACGGGCCTGGGTTGAAGTTGCCTGCGCCCAGCTCGCGGAGGCCAACCTCTGTGTAGGAGGTCTGCCAGGGACCAGGTTGGGTGACGCCCGTCATATCAATGGTGTAGGAGAGCGTCAGGTCACACTGGGTCAGGTCCCACATTTCGCTCCAGTTTGTGGCCGTAAAGCCGGGGCTCAGGGTGACGTCACCGTGGTTGATGGTGGTTGGCCCGTCGGCCTGAGCCAACCCATAGGTGAGAAGCAAGACTAGAGAGATAGCGGAAATCGCAAAGAGCTTGAATGTTTTCATCACAAACCTCCTCGTTTGCACTGGATAAGGAAAAGAATAGACTAGGTTGGCTTTGCACAAGAGGCTATAAGGTGACTTTGTTCAAGTCAGGTTGTGATGTAAAAAGTGGTGGAAGAAGGAGGAGAAGGAGAGACCGGAAGAAGTCATCTTGGGGACAGGGATTAGGACAGGTGTGAACGGTACGGGTTCGAGGATGTCCTGTCCTTATAGCCTGTAAAAAATTCTCTTTCGCATCATCCCCCCTTTCTTTGGCTGAGATCTCTCGGAAAACGTCGGTCGCGTCACCCTTCGGGTACTTCGCTGGGGATGCTCACTCCACCGACCCGATGAGGAGCAAGGCATCCCCAGATGCCGAAGCCTCACCTGGTTGGCGGACTTTCCGAGAGATCTCTGGCTTTCTCGGAAAGTTTGACAACGAGACAGGAAGGGCCCTGGCTTGTCGTGAAAGGGAGAGGATCGAAGGCTATAGGAGTGTTCGGATTCTTAGCCCAGGTTCATCCGTGGGTCTCACGCCGAAGCTGTGGTGTCTGACCTTATGTCCAAACTTTCCGAGAGAACTTGTTAAATCCGAGTGGCATATAGGATGCTCCTGCCCGAGACCAGTGTGTGGCGATTCAGGGTTACAGGCACACCCTTGATTATCTTATCATAATACTCGGTTAAAATTCCACAGCAGATTCATATGAATTCCATATGAATCTGGTTAAAAAATCGTAGTTTGGACCGGATTCTCTAACACTTTGTGGCGTTTGGCGAGGATTCGGGGGATAGCCTTCCTCAGGGCATTGGGGGAGATGCTTCGTTCGACGCTTCTTCCATCTCAATCTTGCGGGCAAAGATAAGGTAGCCGGTGTGCCCCACCATCGTATCGGCCGGGCGCAGCCGCTGGGGGACCGGTTTGTACTGGCGCAGAAGCAATTCTGCCACTTCGATGTCGCCAAAATGGTGGCGTTCCAACCCTGCGATGAGATCGCTTACCTGGTTGGTGGTCGGCACCAGAGAGCCAAAGAAACCGCCGCTCTTGAGAGCTTCGCGCGTCTGCTTGAGATAATCCCACGGGGTGCGCACGTCGAGAAAGAGGGCGTCTACGTCGGTTTCGTCAAAGCCTTCGGCGATGTCGCGGATTTTGAACTCTACGTAATCGTCGAGTCCCACTCGCTGGAGATTGCGGATGGCGTTGCGTTGCATCTCGGGGCGACTTTCGTAGGAGTATACCTGTCCGCCGGGGGCGACGGCACGGGCCATCGCCAGGGTGAGAGCCCCACTGCCGCTACCCGCCTCGATCACCCGTTGCCCGCTGTAAAGATTCATCTTAAGCAGGATGTAGCCCGCTTCTTTGGGATAGATGATCTGCGTGTGCCGCCGCACGTTCATGATAAGATCGTGGGTCGAAGGTTCGAGGGCCAGGAACGGCTCGCCTAGGTGAGACTTCACCTGTCGGCCCAGAGGCTGGCCGATGAGCGCGTCGTGTTGAATCACCCCCTTATGGGTGTGCAGACTGGCTCCCGCCTTTAGCCGGGTGATGAATCGCTTGCCGCGAGGGCCGATGAGCAGAACCAGGTTGTTTTCTTGGGCAACACTCATGTTTTTCACACTCTCTGAGATCAGAATGGGGTGTGGCTTCAGCCGGAATGAGTCAGTTTCGATAGCTTGACCAGCATATCTGCCAGTTTCTTGGAGCGAATTTGGTTCAGGTCGGGCATTGGCATGCTCAGCAGCATGTGTGGCGCGTCACGTCGTAGCGCCACCCGCCAGGGCATGAAGGGACTCGAGGCGATCTGGTTGGCAATCTTCTGCACGCGAGAGGGAGAAGTGTCGGGCGCGTGATAAAGCCGCCAGTGAGGAGCAAGCTCGATGGCCGGCCAGTTCAACGCTTGTGCTTGTGCCGCTCCTCGCTGACCCAGTTCGTTGGTGGGGTCCACGATTTCTGCCTCCAGGGTAGGGGGTTGGCGGAAGGTGACGTGCACGATCAACAGGTCGTGGTGGCCGCGAAATCGCTCTCGCAGCCACGTGGGTAGCACCTCACGTGAAATGAGCACCACGCTGGCGGTGATCGTTCGAAATGGCCGGCGGGCGTTGGTCATCCGAAAGCGAAAGGTGCTGCGGCTGAGCCGCTGGGCGGTCGGCGTGCCGCCCAGCGAGCGTAATCCCGGCTCCAGCCAATCGCTGATTTGCCGGGCACGCCGCTGGTTGACCCAGCGACCGACCACGTAGCCCAACATCATCACCGTGCCTGTGGCAAAAAGGAAAAGCGTAAACGGGTCATTGAGACTGAGTGGTGTGAACAAGGTACTCGCTCCGCTCGCTGATTTGATTCATTATAGCACGGCGCGCGGCTCGCGGCTAATAGAGTTGTTCCTGAGTAAAGTGACCGGCATTTTTGTTGCCATTTCTAGCACCATTATGGCAAAAAAAGAGCTTTTCTAGCAGATGTTCAAGTGCCGGTCACTTGGTTGTTGCTTGAAAGGGAACAACTCTAATAGCATACGACGGAAGGGTGCGTCCATTTGCCATTTTTCGTCGTTGTGCTAAACTATGTCCGACAGCGACAGCGTTTTTACCTTGCAGTGATCAGACCTGAACCGGGAGGAGCGCAAACTATGGCAGACAAGCGCCGAATCCTTTGCATCGAGGACGAGCCCGAAATGATCGACCTCATCCGCCTCATCCTTGAGCGGAAAGGGTTTGAGGTGTTGGGTGCAGTGGGCGGTCAAGAAGGGCTGGAGGCCATTCGCCGCGAGAAGCCCGATTTGATTCTGCTGGACTTGATGATGCCCGACGTGGACGGTTGGGAAGTCTACCGGCAGATGAAGGCGGATGACGAACTGAAAGACATCCCGGTGGTGGTCGTCACGGCCAAGGCACAAAGCATTGACAAGGTCCTGGGACTTCACATCGCCAAGGTAGATGACTACGTGACCAAGCCATTCGGTCCCAGTGATCTCCTGGAGAGTGTGGAACGTATATTACAAAAGCAAGTTGGTGAGCGGTCAAGTGAATAAGTGAATAGTGGAACGTTGCAAGACGTGGGTGACCCAACGCCCGGATGCTAGGGCTTAAAGGGGGAAGACCGGTGCCACCTGCACTGTGCTGAATACCTGTGCCCTCCTGTCGGAGGTCACAGAGCAGTGCAGGCGAAGTCCGGCGCTGTCCCGCAACTGTAACTTGGCGGATAGCAGATAGCATGTGGCAAATGGTGGATGGCAAGGGATCTTGTTGTCGGCCATCAGCCACGTGGCTATCGCCATCGGCCGAGAAGCCAGAGAACCCGCCCACCGTCTGCCACTACACAGCCTTCGCGGAAAGGGGGTAGGGCGTATGGTGTATGCGTTGTAGTCCCCTTGTCGAAATGGCAAGGGATTTTTTTGTTCAAAGACACATCCAAAGTCGCGTGCGACGACGTAACTGTCCGGGCGTAATCGTTCACCCTCTGTTTTTTGGTAGTCTCCCCGTCAAGCATTGATGATGTTTGGGAGCGCGAGGGCTTGCCCTCTCCCTCTCCCAGATTGGGAGAGGGAGGGGGGGCAGGCGGGGGTGGGTGAGGGTTTTGCCTCCTCTCGCCGCCAACACGCAAGTTTTTTTTAGCCCGCGCAGGCGGGCTTTGCGGCCGAAGGCCCTGTAGGGGCGACTTCAGTCGCGTTTACTGAAAGGAGGCTGAACGGTTACGTCCGGGCTACGGGTGCCAGGCACCCGATGAGTAGTAACGCGACGACTATTGATTTCGAAGGAGAAACGAATGATGAAACGACTATTTCTACTTCTCAGTGTGACAACCTTGATCCTGTGGAGCGTAGCCCCGGCCATGGCCGGGACACCCGAGGCGTTGGACTGGCTACGTGCCCACCAGAGTGCCGACGGCGGCTTCGCTGGTGACTTCGACAGCGCCAGCAGCGTTTCTGCGACTGCGGAGGCGGTCTTTGCCATCGTTGCCGGTGGCGAGGACCCGGCCGCCTGGGCTCAGGACGGCAACACCCCGGTCACTTTCCTGGAAAGCCAGGCGGCGAGCGCCCTGGCTCTGCCCGGCGACAGTGCCAAGCTCATCCTGGCGGCTGTGGCCGCCGGGCGGAACCCGCGCAACTTCGGCGGCGTTGACCTGGTGGCTTCGTTGGAGGCTGCGCTGGACGATAGTGGTCTCTACGGTGGCGCCGAGACCGGCAACGTCTTTGGGCAATCGCTGGCAATTCTCGCGCTCAAAGCTACTGGCCGCCCCATTCCAGCCTCGGCGGTGGATTGGCTGGTCGGCGTTCAGCTCGACGACGGGAGCTGGAGCTGGAACGGCGACACCACCCCCGGCAGCGGCGACAGCAACAGCACGGCCCTGGCCGTGCAGGCCCTGGTGGCGGCGGGTGAGCAGGACGCCGCCGTGAACAAGGCGGTGGAGTACCTGCGGGGCATCCAGAACGAGGATGGTGGATTCCCTTACCAAAAGCCTTCCGACTTCGGCTCCGACACCGACGCCAACTCCACCGCTTACGTGATTCAAGCGCTCATCGCCACCGGGAACGATCCAGCCGGCGACGATTGGGCGGTCGGGGGAAACACTCCTGTGGACGCCCTGGCCGGGCTACAGTTGGAAAGCGGGGCCTTTGCCTGGCAGGCGGCCGTCCCTGGTGACAACTTCCTGGCCACAGTTCAGGCTGTTCCGGCCCTGGCGGGCAAAGCCTTCCTCGACGTGACCGGCTCAATGGACGTGGGCGAAGCGACCGCCCCGGCCGAACTGCCCGCTACCGGCGGCGTGTTCCCAGAGGGGACCTACCGGCTGCTGGCCTGGGGGCTGGCTCTGACCCTCAGCGGGCTGGCCTTGAGCGGCGCCGGGCTGGCCTGGCGACGCCGTTCATAGCAGAGGCAACGGGGCGAGGCATGCCTCGCCCCGTTGCTACATAACCCCATTGGCTTACGTGTGAAAAGTGTGCCGACGTGTCACCGCGAGCCGGAGGCGGAACGGTCTCAGCCGTTGGTGAGCGGGGGTTGCTTCGCTTCGCTCGCAATGACATACACAGATTCTAGATATGAGCCATCCCCATTTTCTCTGAGAGCGTGTCTGAAAATTCGGGATTAGGCGTCCGTAGTAGCGACTCACCTGCACTGCGCCGCAGTACGGTGCAAGTGTTAGTCGTTGTTTGACCCAATAATACCTAAAACTAACGACTGAAGTCGTCACTACGAGTATTTTTCAGACACGCTCTGAGAAAACGGGGTTCTCAAGAGTAGCGCGCTGCACGGCTACGATTGGTCACGGGCGAGGGGTTTCACCTCGCCCGTGACGTTCACTTCCATCCTATGAGCTTCTTCCTCGCCTGGCGATTGCTCACCGTGATCCCTGTCGGTCGGCGCGGACTGGCCATCGAGCGGCCGGGACGTTCTGCGGCCTGGTTTCCCCTGGTTGGACTCATCATTGGGGCGACGTTGGTTCTCCTCGATTCCCTCCTCACCCGCCTCTGGCCCAGTTTGCCGGCGACGGCACTTTTGCTGGTAGCCTGGGTGGTCGTCACCGGCGGGCTGCACCTGGATGGTTTCGTTGACTGCTGCGATGGCCTGCTGGTCGCAAAGTCGGCGGAACGGCGGCTGGAGATTATGAAAGACAGCCGGGTGGGTGCCTTCGGCGTGGTGGGGGCGATCTGCCTGCTGCTGGTGAAGTTTTCGACGCTGGCCGCGCTGTCGCCGGGCAGCCGGGCGGAGTGGCTGCTCGTGGTGCCGGTCTTGAGCCGGTGGACGATGGTGTGGGCCGCCTGGCGCTACCCGCTGGCTCGCCCGGAGGGGTTTGCCGTCTGGTTCCGGCAAGGATTGGGGTGGCTCCAGGTCCTCGTTGCCGGGAGCACGGCGCTGGTGATTGCGCTCGTCGTCGGCAGATGGGCCGGGCTGGCAAGTTTCGTCGCGGTCTGGCTTTTTGCCCTTCTCTTTGCCGTCTGGATTCGGCGGCGCGTCCCCGGACTCACCGGCGACGTGTACGGCGCGCTCAACGAACTGGCCGAAGTCGTCGGCCTGCTGCTGGCGACTGCTTTTGTGGTTTGATGGGGTATTTTGAACGTGGCCGATCCTGAGTTGATCTTGATTTTGGGGGGTGCCCGGGCCGGCAAGAGCGATTACGCCGAGCAATTGGCCGCCGGCTACGGTCTGCGAGTGCTTTTCGTCGCCACGGCCGAGGCCGGAGATGACGAGATGCGCGCTCGAGTCCAGGCCCATCGTGCCCGGCGTCCCCCCACGTGGACGACGCTGGAAGCGCCCACAAAAGTAGGTGCGGCGTTGTTGGCCGCCCAACCGGCTGCCGACGCAATTTTGCTCGACTGTGTCACGTTGCTCGTCTCCAACGTGGTGCTGGCGCACGAAAGAGGGGAGATGGAGTCGCCGGCGGCCGAGGCAATGGCCGATGCCGCCGTCGCCGCCGAAATCGAAGCGTTGTTGCAGGCACAGGCACAGCTTGGTCTGCCGATGGTGGTTGTCTCCAACGAGGTGGGGATGGGGTTGGTGCCGCCCTACCCGCTGGGACGGGTCTACCGTGATGTGCTGGGGCGGGCTAATCGGCGATTGGCCGTCGCCGCCGACCGGGTGTACCTGCTCGTCGCCGGGCTGCCGATCACGTTGAAGTAAAGAGCCTTGCGTAGGGACGAGGCATTCCCATCTTGCCGGGCGCCGGAATCCCCGGTAGCGCCAGAATCCCCGGTAGCGCCAGAATCCCCATTCCGGCGCGGTGCCTCGTCCCTACCGCTAATCAGACTGGGGCGTGGCCACGTCGCTGGCAGGCAGCTCTTCAGTTGCCGGCGTGGGCGTGATGGTCGGCTCCTGAGTTGGCGTTGGGGTGCTGGTGATCAAGATGACGGGCGTGGGTGTGACGACTGTTTGTTGACTCCGGGTCGGCGTGGGGAGCACGCTGATGACAAACCCAACGGCCATGCTCAGCACGATGATCAGGCTGAGCGCATAAAATGCAATTTGCGACGCCGAGAGCCGGCGTTTTGAGGGTGGTTTACTTCTTCGTTTTCGGCGGGCCATAGCATTGCTCCAAAGAGAGATAAAGCAGTGCAATTATACCACTTCGGCCAGGTAACGCAAAGCCGGGCTTCCGCTCGTCAGGGGTCTGTGACCCCGCCGGGCGCGGCTATGGAAAGCCGTCCCACCAGATGGCTCGTCAGGGGTCACACCCCTCCTGGCCTGGCGAAAGGCCAGGGAAATCTTCCCGGAGGCCGGGAGGCCGGGAGGTGGCTGTCTGGAATTTGTCTTCCTTACCCGGCGAAACTATGCTATAATTGGGACCGAAGGAACCTGGTTTTGAAGATTCGTGTTTTTTCATTGAGAGTCGATCCCTTTTAAACAACAGCCAAGTGACCGGCACTTAAACATCTGCTAGAAAGGTTCTTTTTTTGCCATGATGATGCTAGAAATGGTGACAAAAGTGCCGGTCACTTTATTCACTCTATTCGGGTGAAGTGAAAGGAGACACGTTTGATGTCACAAGATGCCGTTTCTCAAATCATCGGTCGTGCTGTAATTGATACCGAGTTCCGCAATTTGTTGTTCTCGAATCCCGATCAGGCGCTCCAGGGCTACGACCTGTCGGGCGACGAGGTTGAGGCGCTCAAGAACTTGAAGCTGGAAGACCTGGAGGATTTTTCTACCAAGCTGGACTCGCGCATCACCAAGCGAGCCTGGCGGGGTTAGTCGCCTGAGTTCCAACTCAGTCGCCAAAGACCTGGCCCATCGCCGCTGGGGCGTATTTCTCGACCATCTCCCCGGTGATGGCGTTGGCTCTGGCAATTTCGGCATATAGCTGCGCGCTGCGGCGGGGCGTGCGTTCCTGGGTCGCCGGGTCCAGCGCAATGAGGCCGAAGCGGGTAGTCCAGCCCTCAACCCATTCGTAATTGTCCACCAGCGTCCAATAATAGTAGCCGCGCACGTCCACGCCCTGACGGATGGCGCGGTGAAGGGCGGCCAGGTGGGTGAGGATGAAGCCAGGACGGATCTCGTCGGTGGCGTCGGCCATACCGTTCTCGGTGACGTATAAGGGCCTGCCATAACGAGCCAGCCGCGTCAGAAATCGTTGGAGGCCGGCAGGGTAAATCTCGCGGTCGGTCCAGGGCTCGGGCCAGGCGATTTCGGGGGGGACCTGGGTCTCGCCGGCGAAGAGCGTCCCGGCGGCGGCAGGGTCAAAGCGCAGTGGGTGACGACCGTAGTAGTTGAGACCGATGAAGTCGCTGCTATCCACGGCCGGCGCGTGCCGACCGAGGCCGGTCCCAAAGGGGAACTTGAGCCTGCCCTCCGTCACCGCGTCCACGAATCGCCAGTTGAGCAGGGCGTCCCGGATGGCCGCCACCCGGCGGTCGGCGGCGGAGGCCGGGTCGGCCGGGTCGAAGGCGGCCATGTGTTTGACGATGCCCACCTGCGCCCCGGGCTGCCGGCGGTGGATCGCGTGGTAGGCGGCTGCGTGCGCCTTTATCTGGTTGCGGGTGACGCGGATGAATTTTAACAGGCTGCTTTCCCCCGGCGACCATTTGCCCAACACATAAGCGTGGGCGGCGTAGATGCTGGGCTCGTTGATGGTGCACCAGACCTGGCACAAATCGCCCAGCGTCTCGACCACTTTGGCGGCGTATCGCCGGAAAAGAGACACCACTTCCCCGTTGGCCCAGCCGCCGCGTTGGGCCAGCCACAGTGGATTGGTGAAGTGGTGCAGAGTCACCATCGGCTCCAGGCCCCGCGCGAGCAACCCCTTCAGCATCTCCCGGTAGCGGTCAAAGGCGGCGGCGTCCCACACGCCCGGTCGGGGTTCGACCCGGCTCCACTCCACCGACATGCGGAGAGTGTTGAGGCCCAGCGCCGCTGCCCGGTCAAAATCCTCTTCGGCCCGGTTCCACCAGTCGCAGGCCAGGCCGCTGGTGCTGCCATCGGCGACGTGGCCCGGAATTTGCTCCCAGGCCCAAAAATCGTTGCGGGTGTTGTTCCCCTCGTTTTGATGGGCGGCGGTCGCCACGCCCCACCGGAATCCGTCGGGAAAGGTGAGAATACGCCCGGTCATAAGTCGTCTCCGTTTCACGTTGTGTGATGTCAGGATTATAACAGAGGTTGGGCTTGCGGTCTACCTGCGAATCGGCGTTGACATCCGGGCGTACTTGTGCTATTATCGGAATGTGAAATGAGATGGGGTGTCATCTATTATGTTTTGCCAGATACCATCGCCCCCCCTTAGGGGAGGAGGATGAGGAAGAGTGGGTGGGGAGAGTTGCCGGCAACGGCGGCTCTCCCCACCTCACTTTTTAGGAGAGAAGTACGCGGGTACTAAGTGCAGTGATGCATAAATTCGTTTCCGGTTTTTCATAGCCGTTTCTACGAGAATTGGACTTTGGACAATGCAGCCTTGTGGGAGAGAGTGGCTCAGAACCCCATTTTTTATCCCCCGGTGGGGTGGATCGCCCGTTTGAAACTCTCTCTGGGAAGGCAGTCCCTGGACTTGGACGAAAAAACGGGGTTCTTATCCAAAGTCCAATACGAGAAAAAAACAGCCCCGGAATGGGGATGTGGAGTGGGCCCACGGGGAGGTGATTGATGACCAAATACATCTTTTGCACAGGTGGGGTCGTCTCATCGCTGGGCAAGGGGGTGACGGCCGCGTCGCTGGGCCGGATTTTGAAGAGCCGGGGCTTGTCGGTCTCGGTGCAGAAGTTGGACCCCTACCTGAACGTAGATCCGGGCACGATGTCACCCTACGAGCATGGGGAGGTTTTCGTGCTGGACGATGGCGCCGAAACCGATCTGGACCTGGGAGCCTACGAGCGTTTCATTGACGAGAATCTGACCCGGGCCAGCAACGTGACAACCGGCCAGGTGTATCAAAAGGTCATCGCTCGCGAGCGGCGCGGCGATTATCTGGGCAAGACCATCCAGGTTATCCCTCACGTAACCAATATGATCAAGGCTTCCATCACCCAGGTGGCCCGCGAGAGCGGAGCCGAGGTGGTCATCGTCGAGGTGGGGGGCACGGTGGGCGACATCGAGAGTCTTCCTTTTTTGGAGGCGCTGCGCCAGATGCGCAAAGACGTCGGGCGCGACAATACCCTTTACATCCACGTGACTCTGCTGCCCCACATCGGTGCCACCGGCGAACTGAAGACCAAGCCTACTCAGCACAGCGTGCGCGAGTTGCGGGGTATCGGCATCCAACCCGACGTGATCGTTTGCCGGGCCGACTATCCGCTGACCGACGACCTGCGCGACAAAGTCGCTCTCTTCTGCGACGTGGAGAAGCGAGCGGTCGTTCCCCTGCCGACGGTCCAGACGATTTACGAGGTGCCGTTGCTGCTGGAAGAAGCCGGCCTGGGCGATTTTGTGATCGAGCGGTTGAAGTTGCCGGTCCGCTCACCCGATCTGGATGAATGGCGAGTGCTGGTGGCCGAAATCAAGCGTCCCAAGCCATCGGTGCGGGTGGCAATCGTGGGCAAATACATCGAGCTGCACGACGCCTACATCAGCGTGCGCGAGGCACTGCACCACGCCGCCATTCACCAGGGCTGCGACGTGGACATCGAGTGGGTCAGCTCTGAGCACCTGGAGCGGGGACGTGATTTGGATCGCCTGGAGCAGGCGGATGGCATTGTGGTGCCGGGTGGTTTTGGCTATCGCGGCATCGAGGGCAAAGTGGTGGCCGCTCGTTTTGCACGGGAGCACAAAGTGCCTTACCTGGGTTTGTGCCTGGGCATGCAGGTCATGGTCATCGAGCTGGCGCGGCACGTCTTCAACAGTGACGAGCCCAACTCGACCGAATTCGACGTGAACACCAAATACCCGGTCATCGACCTGATGCCCGATCAGCGAGACATCGCCGACATGGGCGGCACGATGCGACTGGGCATTTATCCCTGCCGTCTGGTGGAAGGCACCAAAGCCTACGCCGCCTACGGTGATGGCCTGACCTACGAACGTCACCGACATCGTTTTGAGTTCAACAACGTCTATCGCAAAGACCTGGCCAGGGCCGGCATGGTCTTCTCCGGCCTGTCGCCCAACGGGCGATTGGTAGAGATCGCCGAACTGCGCGATCACCCGTTTATGCTGGGGTGCCAGTTTCACCCGGAGTTCCGATCGCGCCCCACCCGTCCCCATCCCCTGTTCAGCGCCTTTATCCGGGCGGTGCGAGAGCGGGCCGGGTTGACGGGCGAGCCAGAGGCCGACGGACGCCAACTGCAAATCGCTGACCTCAAATCTTCAACCTGATCAATTTGCCAGACGGGGCGCAGGTTGGTATAATTTGGTTGAAATGTGCCACCCTAGCTCAATCGGCAGAGCAGCCGCTTCGTAAGCGGCCGGTTATCGGTTCAAGTCCGATGGGTGGCTCTATTTCCCCATGTGGGAGGCTTTGTCCCCCCGTGCGGGGGACTTTGAGGGCCCCGTCAGGTTGGAAACAGCCGGGGGCTTTGCTATTTAAGCGAACGACGAAACGACCGGCGACACTGTCTTCCGTCCTTCGCCTTTCGTCGTTCGTCCTTTATCCTTCATCGTCATCCGGGCATAGCTGTGGACGATACAACTGCGCGTCAGACAACCGGTTGGACCGGTCTCCTTGATAGGCCGTGGCACACATTGGCCGGGTCACGCCTCACGGTCGTTTTGCTCGTGTGGGTTGCCGTCGTTCTTTCGCTCAGCGCCGTCGTCCCCCAAGCGCCTCCTCACATCGAAGATCCCCTCGTCCGCAGTCAATGGCTGGCCAACGTGCCGGCGAACGCCCGCCCTGTGGTCGAGCGATTGCAGGTTTTTGGTGTTTTTAATCTGCTAGATTCTGCCTGGCTGCGCCTGCCCCTGGCCCTGTTGCTGGCCCACGCTATGGTGATGCTGGCCCACCTGAGTCCGGCGATATGGCGTCGAATGGGATGGTCATCTCGTCGGCCCCCCGGCGATTCCACCGCAGACTCTCCCGTCGACCTCCCTGGCAAATCGCTCCGGCTTGACCGGGCCTGGCCCGGGCCTGTCGAGCACGTCGGGCGACAGGTCATCAACCGGCTGGAGAAGGCCGGTTATCGAGTCTTGCTCAGACAGGATCGGGAAGGCTTCGTCGCCTGGCGTTGGCGGTGGGGCTGGCTGGGACTGGCAGGCGTTTATCTTGGCCTGGGACTGGCCTCTGCGGGACTGATCCTGACAGGCTGGCTGGGACAGGTGCGAGAAATAATCCTGGAGCCGGGCAATCCCGCGCCGTTGTCCGCCCCCGACGCA
Source organism: Chloroflexota bacterium (assembly GCA_024276515.1). Lineage (GTDB taxonomy): Bacteria > Chloroflexota > Anaerolineae > 4572-78 > NAK82 > JAJRXB01. Next base: position 970 of record JAJRXB010000347.1, on the reverse strand, counting down.
CCCAGCCTGGTATTGGATGAGGTGACAGGGGTCGGTCGTGACCCCATCCACCCGACGACCGGCCTGGCCTCGATGCGCCTGTTGACCGGGGTAGGGGAGAGCCGGCGGCTGGTGTTTCCCCTTCATCACAGCCGCCTGTTGCGAGGGACGTGGTTGACGTTGGTGGATTTGAGGCCGGTGGCAGAGGTGACGGCCGTGGACACAAAAACGGGAGAGCACGCCCTGCTACGACCCTTTGCCGCGCGCACCTCCTCACAAGAACGGGTTCGTCTTCCATTGGCCGAAGATCCCGAGGCGCGGTTTGTGGGTATTCCTGCGCAAAACGTCACACTGCGCGTGGACTACCAGCCCGACGCGGAGAGGCCCGCCACTCCCGCCTTCTCTCTTTCCCTCTTTCAGGGATCTGAGACCCTTCCCAGTCAATCGGCCCTCCTGGTCAGCGGCGACGAGGTGACGTTGGGGGAGATGCGCTACCTGGTCGTTTTCGATTACGATGCCATACTGCGAGGCCACAGCACTCTGTGGTGGGTGATGGTCGCGGTGGGATGGGGAGTGACTGCTCTGAGCTTCAGCCTGCTGGCTGTGATCACTCCCGTGTACGTGCGGGGACAGGTGACGGCCGAAGGGGAAGCAAAGGCGAAGGGCTGCCGGGTTACGCTGACGGTGGAGGCGCTGGGCGATGAGCAAAGACTCCGCCGACTTCGCCAGGAGCTCAGGGCGTGTCTGGAGAATCGGGCTTGAGCCTTGCGAAGGTTGCCGGCAGATGGGTTTCGGGAGCGCAAGCTTCACCCCTCCCTGACAGCTATGCATTACCCACATGTCGTTCCGGCCACTTTTTGCTGCGAATAAATCCGCAGGCTAATAGCTAAAGTCGGCTCAAGCCGACTGCTCCTCCCCCGATTCTGGGCAAAGACAGCACGTTTCAACGTGCTTGGGCTATTAGCCCTGAGCTTAAGCTCGGGGCGGGCGT
>JAJRXB010000346.1 GCA_024276515.1 Chloroflexota bacterium | reverse complement strand
GAAGCGACCGAACAGCGCGGTTTCGGACGGGGCGGACAGCCCCATCCGGCGGAGGAAGGCCCGCACTCCCTGGTTGCCCATCGGCTCCATCACCGACCAGGTGAGAGGTGTCACCACCTCCGGCACGACTTCGCCCACGTTCTCCCGCGTCCAGCGGACGGTCCGCCCGGCGGACGGCGAACCGGGGGTGGTGATAGGCCGGGCCTGCAGGAGATAGAGCCTGTCCCCGGCCCAGGCCCACTCCACGTCCTGCGGAGTCCCCTGCGCCTCTTCCACGCGGAGGGCCAGGTCGGCCACGCGCCGAATCACGTCGTCGGGCGGCGATTCGCCCCCCCGACCGTCGTCCGGCGGATCGGGTGCTGCCCGGAGGGTCTTCCGACCCACCCGGCAGCGGTAGGGAGACGCCTGCCCGGAGACCAGCGCCTCCCCCAGTCCGGGGACGGCTTCGATCACCAGGCAATGGCCGTCCCTGTCGGTCGGGTCCAGGGTAAAGGCCACACCCGCCCACCCGACCTGGACCATCACCTGCACGACGACGCCCATCGCCTCGAAGGAGGGAGCGTCGGCCTGGCGGGCGTGATACGTCAGAACCCGGTCGGTCCACAGAGAGGCCCAGCACATTTTGACGGCGCGCATCAGTGATTCCACGCCCTGCACGTTGAGCAAGGTGTCGTATTGACCGGCAAAGGAGGCACGCTCGCCATCCTCCACCGGCGAGGACGACCGAACGGCCAAGGCAATCTCGTTATCGCCTCCGACCAGACGCTCCCAGGCGCGCCGCAGGGCGTCGTGCACGTCATCGGGCAACGGCGCTTCGACGACCGCCCGGCGCAGCGACTCCAGCGTGCCCACCTCACCCGCCGCCCGGTCCAGGCCGTTGGCCATCAAATGCCGCTGCAAGGCATCTCGCGCCAGGCAGAAGCCGGGGGGCACGGGGAAGCCTGCCTGAGCCAGGTGAGCCAGGGTGTATCCCTTGCCGCCCACTCTCGGCCGGTCGGCTTCGGTGATACTCTCGAAGAACAATACATACTCTGCCATAGAATCAACCTACGAAAATCTTTGCCATTGTGTCAGCACCACGCGAATCGGCCACGCTCCGGCCCAGCGAGCCGGTCGGTACAGTTGGTGCATCAACACCAGGCCCACAACGAACACCACGTTGGGCCAATAGAATATCATCAGCCAGGCGGCCAGGTAGAGGGGCAGGAGCACCGTTGGGAAGGGATGGTGAATCAGATGCCGCAGGTCTCGCGGGGGGCCTTCGGGCGATTCGTCGTAGGGATCCACCCACTCGCCACGGTTCAGTCGCACCCAGGCGCGCCCGATGGTGAACGGCAGCAAGGTCAGGTAGAGGATTAGCAACGGCCAGGCGAGAGCGACCGACCGCCCCCCCAGAGTGACCGGCGGCAGGTCCACCATCAAAACGACCAGGACTGCGCCCAGCAGGATCGTCTCCAGTTCCAGGCTAAGCCCGTAGAGGCGGGCGATGGCGGCGTGTCCCCTGCGGACGGCGAAGGTGGTCGCCCCGGCCGCCAGGTCCCGCGCCCGGTCGCGCATCTGATGACCCACGTCGGAGGAAATGCCCCGCAGGGTGACGTAGGCCACGAAGACCCACGCTCCCCAGGTATCCAGGTAGCCCAGCGCCGCCAACGCCAGCAGCGCGGGCAACGGCTGCTGCGCCAGGATGGTCACCGCCAGGCCCACGCCCCCCCGTTCCTTCAGGCGAATCGGGGGCAGCGAGTAAAAAGTAGCCGCCAACGCCCAGACGACGAACAGGGGCGCAAAGCCAGGCCGTCGGGCAAAGGACAGTCCGCACAGAACCACCAGGCCGAAGGTGAGGGCCACGATCAACGTCGCCCGCGCCCGGCTCATCCCGTGGAAGACGTTGGGTTTGCACGCCCGCCGGTCAAGCTCCACGTCGGCCAGGTCGTTGACCAGGTAGCCATAGGCCGTGCCGGTCAGGCTGAACAGCAAGAAAAGAAGCACGTCGCGGAGGTAGGCAGCGGTGAACGTCTGGCGGGCCAGGCCGACGTAGAACAGCAGGGCCACGTTCTGCCAGATGGAATTGTAGCGGATCAGCCCCCAGTGACGCCAGGAGAGGAGCGACCAGACTTTTTCCCGCATTGGCTATTCCTCCGAAGGTTTCAGCACAATGGAATAGGACCCGGCAGCGGGCAGGCGAAAATCGAACCGCAGCGGCGCGCCCGCCAGCTCCAGCGTGGACACCGGCTCACTGCGCTGCAAATTGTCGAAGACCTGGGCCTGAGCACGGTCGGTCGGGAAACCGGAAATCTCGAAACGCAACGTCTCCGCGTGGTCTGGAGAGACGTTCGTCAGCCAGATCGCCAGCGAGGGCGCGTCGGCCCCGGCAATCTGCCGGCCGGCCAGCAAGACGAGAGATTCCGCCCCCTGGACGGACACCAGTTCACTCCCGCCGAAGTGCCGGTAGAAGTTGAGGTACACCCAATAGGCTGGCTTCCGCTCCCAGTTGTTCCGCCAGTCGGCGAAGAGGCCGAGTTGGTCGTAGCCCTGGTGCGAGCCGGGAAACTCGGACATGGTGAACTGGACCGGGCTGATGCCGTCCCTCCAAATCTGGGGCAACACGGCGGCGTGCCACAGAGCGCCCGGACGGCCGTTGCTCCAGTATCGGGTGTTTCCGTACTCGTTCAGGTAGACCGGCTTGCCGAAGGCTGCCAGGCGTTCTCCGCGAGCCAGGCCGTCGCCGAAATCGGCTCCCCGCACGTAGCGGTGATAGGTAAAGCCGTCGAGAAAACTCTGACCATCGTATTGGTCCACCAGGGTTTCGGCGAGCCGGGTGCCGCAACACTCCGACACACCCACGATGCGAATGGCCGGGTCCACTTCGGCGGCCGCTTCGTCGGCGGTGCGCATCACCGCCACCAGGTCGTTCATCTTCCAATTCTCCCAGAAGCAGGGGACGTTGGCGTCCTGTCCGCAGCGGAGGTCGGGTTCGTTGACCGGCTCCAGAATCACCCGCTCCGGGGGGTAGCCTACCTCGTCCACCACGAAGGTCAACAGCGCCAGCAGGTACTCCCGGTACTCGGCCACGTCACGAGGCGGGTAGGTGGAAAAAAGCTCCCGGTCGCCGTTGGCGCTCAGCCAGCCCGCCAGGTAGGGGACGTGGATCATCACCGTCACCCCCTGGTCGCGCAGCGCCGCCAGCCACCTGCCAAAGGTGATGGTTCGTCCAAACCAGGGAAGCGGCTGGTCGAACAGAAACCCCTGGCGATTGACGTGGTTGGGGTCGGAGTCGTCGTTTTGCGGCTCCAGCATGCTCTGCGGCGCGGGCAGCCGCACGACGGTCGGCGCGAGTTCGCGGTAGCGAGCACGCCACACCTCGGCATCCTGATCGGTCCACCAGCCGTTGGTGCCGTATTCCTCCGGACTTCGGCCCACCACGGTTTGATAGGCAATTCGGACAGTAACCGCTGTCGCCCCGGCGGCGTCTGCGGTCGAGGTGGGGCCAATCGTGGGCGACACCACATCCGCCGGGGTCGGCGGGTCCACCCCGGTCTCGACGGTAGTGATCAGGGCCGGCGTTGCCCTGTCGGTCGGCCCGACCCGGCAGGAAGCGATGGACAGAACCAGGATCAGCGCCAGCAGCGCGATGGACATGTGCTTCGTCACCAATCACCCTCACTCCGAGG
>JAJRXB010000345.1 GCA_024276515.1 Chloroflexota bacterium | reverse complement strand
TCACGTGCAAAACCTTTTTCTCGGTCGCCGTCAATTTGCCATAGGCCTCTTCGAGCAGAAATTCCAAAAGCTCTTCAACCCGGCTGATGTCGCTGCGCACCGCTTTCTGCGGCGTGTACTCTTCTGTCATCAACCCAATGGCCATCCGCATGGCCGAGGGAATGCCACTCGTCGCTTCGTAGATGTAGCGCAGGTCTGCTTCGTCGGGGGATATTCCCCGCGCCTGGCACACGTTCTGCATGAACGCCAGGGCCTCGTCGGCGGTCATGCCAAACAATTTGATGACGGTCTCCAATTCACTGGCCCGACCGCGCTCTCGGCTCGTCAACAGCACGCTGGTGGACATCGGGACCTGCTGGACGAAGCGGTAAATCTCATGATGCCGTTCATCGGTCAACACTTCGGTGTTGTCTATGACGATCAGGCACTTGGAGAGGGATGTCAGATTCTTGATGACCAGCGCGTGTTTTTCTTCCAGGCTCTCGGCCGCAACCACGCGCCGGTCGCCCAGAACCTGCCCAACCGTGTTCAAAATCGTCTCCAGTGAGGTGACAAACCCTTCTTCCTCCGTGCGGGCGGCGATCCAGATCACCGCGTCGAAGTAGGCTTTCTCAACGCATCGCTGGGCCACCTCCAGCGCCAGAGTCGTTTTGCCGGCGCCGGGGTAGCCACGGATGGAAACGACCCACGGACGACGCATAAGTCCCTGAATGATCTTTTCGACCAGGTCTCGGCCTTTGCCGTCCGACCGCCGGACAAATTGATACATAGGGCGTGGCAAATTGTGGCGGACGGCCGAGGTCACCGATGTGTTGGGATCCATCGGCGGGTATCTTTTGACGAGGGCCAGAGCCAGGGCGTCAACGGCGGAGGACATAATTTCGAAGAAGCGGGTGCGACTCAACCCCAACCGGTCGGCGACCACTTTCCAGGGCTTGCCCAGCACAAAGTAGTCGTGCAAAAGGATGTAGTTGCGCCAGTCAGGGTCATCCGAATCTTCCTCGGAGACCGGCTTCAACGCGGTGATCGTCTCCTTGAGAAGAGTCTCGAGTATGCCCCCCACGTACGTGGGCGAGACCAGCTCCACCGGTTCCTGGAGGCGGTCCTGTACTACCTTAAGGTCTCGCAACCGGGGAAGCTCCCCCAACGCTTTGTGCTCGCGTCGCCGCATCAGGCGTACAGCAACGTCAATTTCTTCGAAGAATGCTTCGTCCATACGTTGTCTCCCCAGGTCTTCTGGCTGTTTTTATAAGAGCTGAGCAAAAGCAGGTGACAGTCACTTGAACTGGCGCGAAAAACGGGGTGATCTTTCAAATTCTGACCTGATAGTTGTGCCAAAAGTGACTGTCACCTCAGCCCATATTTATTTAGGAACAACTCTATAGATGATCCCGGTCTGTCCTGCACCCATATTACAGTCTTCCGTAGATTCGTTACCGGTTGGGCTGGATACCGGGCTGCTACGATGGCTCTGCCATCTTGTGGCCGGTGAGGGGGGCGAGAAACTCCTCCCCCTGCCAGGGGGAGGCTGGGAGGGGGAGGGCCTTCGGCCTGGAGGTCCCCCACCCACCCCTAGCCCCTCTCAGCGAGGGCTTGCCCTCTCCCTCCCCCGACCCCCTCCCTCTCCCAATTTTGGGAGAGGGAGGGGGTGGGGGAGAGCCATCTCTCTCCCCACCAACACCCAACAGGGACACTACCTCTTGGCAACGGGGTCAGAAAATCCGGGCGGACCAAAACCGGACTCCTGGCGGAACAATGGTGGGCATCGTGCGGATCTTAGCCAAAACTCTTTTGGATAGGTGATGGATTTTGCCCCTATGTTTTGAAGTATCCTAAGATGTAACTAGGTAGTTACCCTGAGATTACATTTTCCATCGAGCGTATCGAGGACCACACAAGGAGTGTCGCTGTGTCTGTCACCCGAGTCGGTATCAATGGTTTTGGGCGCATTGGACGCCAGCTTTTTAAAATTTTATGGGACCAGTATCCGGAGATAGAAATCGCTGCCATCGGTGTGACCGACCCCTCAAAAACGGAGGTTCGGGCCGTGCTGCTGCAACACGACTCGACGTATGGCAGGTTCTCGCATACGGTAGAAGCACGCAACGGTACGGGCGTGCACGCCCTGGTGGTGGATGGTCAGCGCATCCCTATTATACCACGACTCGATCCGTACCGCGTGGCGAGATGGAAGGATTACGGGGTAGACATCGTCGTTGATGCCACGGGGCGCTGCAAGCAGCGATCCCGCGCCGAAGAGCATCTCCACGAAGGGGCGAAGAAAGTTGTCATCACCTGCCCGGTCGGTTGCGCCGACGCGACCATCGTGTACGGCATCAATCACCAGGAATACGATCCGTGGCGGCACCACGTTATCTCGGCCAGCTCTTGCACCACGACCAGCCTGGCGCCGGTCAGCAAGGTGCTGGACGAGGCGTTTGGGCTGGTCGAAGGCTTTGTGACCACGGTCCACGCCTACACCAACAGCCAGAGTTTGCTGGACTCGACGCACAAAGACCCACGCCGGGCGCGGGCAGCCGGGTGCAATATCATCCCCACCACCACGGGAGCGGCCAAAGCCCTGGACCAGGTGTTGCCCGGCCTGGGCCGTCGTATGGGGGCCGCTGCGCTTCGAGTCCCCGTGCCCAGCGTCTCGATGCTGGACATCACAGCGCGGCTGGAGCAGCCGGCCACGGCCGAGCAGGTGAACGAAGCCTTCCGCCAGGCTGCCACGGGGCCGCTGCACGGCATTCTGGCCGTCTCCGACGAGCCCCTGGTCTCGACGGATTACCTGGGCACTCCGTATTCGGCGGTGATTGATGCCCTGTCTACCAGCACGGTTGGGCAATTGGTCCGTGTGGCGGCCTGGTACGACAATGAGTGGGGATATTCTTGCCGGGTGGCGGATTTGACCAGCTACATCGCCCGGCAAGGACTCTATCTGTGGACAATGGAAGAAATGGCGCCTGCTATGATCGGCGCAGAAATGGCCCCCGTTTTGGCCAATCGGTAGCAACTTTTCGAAAAGGAGGCAACTTTATGTTATCCCACGCGATGATTGCTGACGAGGTTCGCCGGCAGGAACAATTTGTCTCGGCCAGTCAGGGGAAAGGTGACGTTGCATATCAACCGACAGCTCTCCGCGAGGAAGTTTACCAGCTAGAGGTGACGGATCGCGAGTTGCTGTACGGCGATTCGTTCCTGTCGGAATGGGGGCGGATGTCCAACTACTCCCCCGACGATTTCGAGTAGTGGTGTTCGATTTCCTCAATTTGGGCCAGACAGGCGTCGTCTTCTTCGTTGGGCTGGTATTCGGTTTCAAACCATTTGTCCAGAATCTCTTCGGCGATGACCTCTGAAGTGCGCCGCAGGCTCATGCAGAGGACGTTGGCCTTGTTCCACAGTCTGGCCCCCCGGGCGGTTTCGGCGTCGTCACACAAGGCGGCGCGCACGCCGGGCACTTTGTTGGCGGCGATGCTGACGCCGGTGCCGGTCCAGCAAAAGAGCACGCCCTCGTCGGCGCGGCCGGCTGCCACGTCCTCGGCCACCCGGCGGGCCACCTCGGGCCACAGCATCGGCCGATCTGCCACCGGCCCGTACACGACGATTTCGTGCCCTCGCTCGCGCAGCTTGTCGAAGACGACGCGGGCGACGTGCATATCCATGTCGCTGCCGACGGATAGCTTCATCTCAAGCCTCCTCACCCGATGAAATTTGGGTGTGTTCAAAACGAATTGGTACGTTGTGCAGGGGCAGACCGATGTGCCTGCCCCTACTATTATGGGTGGTGGTTAAACTGTAAGTGACGGGGGGATGTCATTGCGAGCGAAGCGAAGCAATCTCCGGCTTGCATGCGGGGATTGCTTCGTCCGTTTCACTCCCTCGCAATGACACATCACTTACTTTTTCTACCACTACCCTATTATGAAAGAGCAAGCGTTCTCAGGGGCGGGAGCATTCCCCTCCCTCGCAGGGAGGGGCCAGGGGAGGGTGGGGGGACCTCCAGGCCGAAGGCCCTCCCCCTCCCTGCCTCCCCCTGTGAGGGAGAGGAGTCTCTTGGCCTCCTCTGAACGGTTACACGAAACGCCGGAAACGTAGGGGCGAACCCGTGTGTTCGCCCTGATATGGAAGTATCGGGTCTGTTGCCCCCTTCATCCTCACGCCGTTATGTCCTCACCCCCGTCCACGCGGATGACGTTGCCGGTCATCCAGGCCAACTCAGGCCGGGAGAAGGCGACGATAGCCTGGGCCACGTCTTCGGGCGTGGTCATACGGTGATAGGGGTTACGGCGCAGAGTCATCTCGATCATCTTCTCGTGGCCGGGGATCATGCGCAGCGCAGGGGTATCGGTGACGCCGGCCTGGATGGCGTTGACCTTGATGTTGCGCGGGGCCAGTTCCAGGGCCAACTGGCGGGTGTGGCTCTCCAGGGCTGCCTTGGCGGCGCTGACCGCACCATACGACAGGTAAACCCGGTGACTCCCTTCGCTGGTCAT
>JAJRXB010000344.1 GCA_024276515.1 Chloroflexota bacterium | reverse complement strand
TCACTGAAGTCCTTGCCCAGTTTTGTGATATAATCCATTTCGAGCCTCCTTGGGTTTGGTTTGACTAACCCTATCTTACCTGATAGCCCAAGAAGGCTCAAACTCTCTATCTCACCAACAGATCGTTCGTGCACCCGCCCCCCATCGCTCCATTCCCCACATTTTGTTTTTGTGGTATAATAGGGTCGCTTTGATATGCATCCCGAAAGCCGCCCACCAGGTGAAGACCAAAGCCTGCCAGAAGTAAAACTCTGATGAATTTTGACGACCAAAAGCTGTCGGGCGCGGGTAGGCTGGCCCGCCAGACAATTCTCAGGGGAGGTAATTCGATGCCAGAAGACCGACTGATGCCTAACGCAAACCTGCGCATCCTGTTTGAGGCCATCGAGGAAGTGATGGGAGAGAACGGGGCCAAGGCCGTTTTGAAATCAGGCGGTTTGGGCCGCTTTGTCGGCAATTACCCACCCAACAACACCGAGTTAGAAGCCACCTTCGCCGATTACGGCGCGGCCCAGCAGGCCGTGGAAGATTTCTACGGGCCGCGCGGTGCGCGCGCTATGCTGACTCGCATCGGTCGGGCTACGTTTCAACGCACGCTCAAGGAGCGACCGGCCATCCTGGGATTGGCCGGGATAGCGTTTAAAGCCTTGCCTATGGGGGCGCGTATGAAGCTGGTGCTGGACAACATCACCAAAGCGGCCAACAAGGACGTGAATCTGAGGGCCTACCTGCGCGAGGAACCAGACGCCTATTATTACGTCAACGAAGAATGCCCCTGCCGCTGGCGACCCAAACACGATAAGCCGGCCTGTTTCGTCACCGTCGGTGTTTTGCAAGAAGCAATGGGCTGGGCGACCGGCAAGAATTTCAGGGTCGAAGAAGTGGCGTGCATCTCGAACGGGGCGTCGGCCTGCGTGTATCGGATTCCAAAAAAGCCCATCGAGTAGAAGGCACAACTGCCCTCCCCGGTGTGCCCACCCATCGTTCGTGCGCCGATAATGCCTTCTATTGACAAAGTCCGATATTTGTGCTGAGGTGACAGTCACTTTTGGCACAATTATCAGCTCAGAATTTGAAAAATCACCCCGTTTTTTGCGCCGGTTCAAGTGACTGTCACCTGCTTTTGCTTAAAAGGGAACAACTGACTCTCCTGAAAAAAGGCCGATGGTGTGTCAAACAGGCATCCAATTCTTAGAAATTGTCAGCGGATTGAGCAGATTTTAGCTGAAAAATCTATAACGTTCCGCTCCATCCGCTAAATCTGCTGCCTTTTTTCAGTGGAGTCACAACTCTATTGAAAACTCAATACACTACGGGAGCTTGGACAAACCAGGCTGAGAGGGACCCTTGCCCCTGGCTGTGGGACCGACCGTTTGAACCTGCTACGGGTAATGCCGGCGAAGGGAAGGAAAAACGTTGCCAAAGCCACCCGACCGCCGGGTGGCTTCTTTATTGCCGTGATACGTATCACGGCCGGGAGAGATTAGGGTGACTACAAATACCCCGGTCCGCGTCGTCATCATCGCCAACGGCCACCTGCCCGACCCAGACCAGGCACGCCAACATATCCGCCCCGGCGACCAGATCATCTGCGCCGACGGCGGCGCTCGCCACGCTCACGCGATGGGACTCACCCCGGACGTGGTCGTGGGCGATCTCGATTCCCTCGACCCCGACCTGCGCGCCGAGCTAAAAGCGGCCGGCGTTCGCTTTGAGACTCACCCGGTTCGCAAGGACGAGACCGACCTGGAGCTGGCCCTGCGCCTGGCCGTCGCCGAAGGGGCCACCGAGGTGGACGTGCTGGCCGTGCTGGGTGGCCGGCTGGACCAATCGCTGGCCAACCTGCTGCTGCTCGCCCGGCCCGAGTGGGCGTCGGCGCGGGTGCGGGTGATTGAAGGGAACGAGAGGGCATGGCCGGTCCGGGGCGGGCAGGCAACGACCATATCCGGCGCGCTCGGCGACACGCTCTCGCTGGTGCCTCTCACACCGCTGGTGACGGACGTCACCCTGGAAGGAGTGGAATGGCCGCTGCGCGATGCCACGCTGCGCTTTGGCTCCACCCTGACCATCAGCAATGTCCTGACCGCGCCGGTAGCACGCCTGTGGGTGGGGGAAGGGTTGGTACTGGTGATTCATCAACTGGGGGCTAGGGGCTAGAGTCTGGAGGCTGGGGGGCAGCGACCAGCCCCTAGCCCCTAGTACAGCGAGGCATAAATACGTTTCCGGTTTCTCACGGCCCTTCTATGGGAGAAAGCCGCCCCGGAATGGGGATTCCGGGGCTACGGGAGCCCTGGTAGCGCCGGAATCCCCATTCCGGCGCGGGGCTTGTATCCAACCCAACCGGTAACGAATTTACGCACGACTGTACTACTAGCTCCCAGCCCCCAGCAAACCACTTTAGAAAGGAGGATGTAAAATGAAACGCTTGTCCATCTACCTGAGCGCAGGCACTGTGCTGCTGATCCTGGCGGCCTGTGGTCCCACGCCGACTGCCGTGCCGTCAACGGCAACTGAGGCAGCGCCGACCGAACCGACGGTCATCACCTTGATGTCGCACGACAGCTTCGCCGCCAGCGAAGAGGTCATCGCCGAGTTTGAGACGGCGAACAATGCAAAAGTCGAGTTGCTGCTGTCCGGCGACGCCGGCGCGGCCCTCAACCAGGCCATCCTCAGCAAAAACAACCCGCTGGCCGACGTATTCTTCGGCGTGGACAACACTTTTATGAGTCGCGCCCTGGAGGCCGGCATCTTCGAGCCTTACGACTCGCCGCTGCTGGCCGACGTGCCCGACGAATTGGAACTGGACCCCGAACACCGCCTGCTGCCGGTAGACTACGGCGACGTGTGTCTCAACTACGACAAGGCCTGGTTCGCCGAGCGGGGCGTCGAGCCCCCCGCCAACCTGGAAGCCCTGACCGACCCCACCTACGAGGGACTGACCGTCGTCGAGAATCCGGCCACGTCGTCGCCGGGGCTGGCCTTTCTGCTGGCGACCATCGGGCACTTTGGCGAGGAGAACTACCTGGACTACTGGAAGGCGTTGCGCGACAACGACGTGCTGGTGGTGGACGGTTGGGAGGAGGCCTACTGGGGTCAGTTCACCGCTGCCTCCGACGGGGATAGGCCCATCGTCGTCAGCTATGCCAGCAGCCCCCCGGCCGAGGTCTACTTTGCCGAGGAGCCGATGGACGAAGCGCCCACCGGTGTGGTGCTGGCCGACGGCGCCTGCTTCCGCCAGATCGAGTTCATCGGCATTCTGAAGGGGACCCAGAAGCGCGCCCTGGCCGAAAAGCTGATTGACTTTATGCTGAGCCGACGCTTTCAGGAAGACATCCCGTTGCAAATGTTCGTCTTCCCGGCCAACGAAACAGCCGCGCTGCCCGAGGTGTTTGTGAAATTCGCCGAGATTCCCAAAAACCCGGCCTACGTCTCTCCCGAAGCCATCGAGGCCAACCGCGAAGCCTGGATCGAAGCCTGGACGGAGACGGTGCTGCGGTGATGGGGAGTGGGGGAGTGGGGGGCAAAGGAGCGGAGGAGATTCGCATCCGCTGTGGCCGGTCTCCTTACCGAGCCAACCGCTGTGGCCGGGTCTTCCTCCGGGCTGTGGCCGGGTCTCTCTCTCGCTATGGCCGGGTCTTCCTCCGGGCTGTGGCCGGTCTCCCGACCGAGCCACACTTTGGCACGGTCGAAAGATCGGCCCAAGCGTCGGGTCTTCCTCCGTGCTGTGGCCGGTCTCCTGGCCGAGCCACACTTTGGCACGGTCGAAAGACCGGCCCAAGCGCCGGGTCTTCC
>JAJRXB010000343.1 GCA_024276515.1 Chloroflexota bacterium | reverse complement strand
TGAAGTTGACGTCCGGTTCCGGGGCGGGTTCGGTGGCCGATTCTTCGGTGACGGCGGCCTCCGTCGGCGCTTCGGTGGTGGGCGAGGCGTCCGTCGAGGCGGGCCGGCCGGACCCCGGCCGGGCCGTCTGCAGAACGAGGACGGCGGCCAGGCCGATGGCAACCAGAGCCAAAAAGCCGACCGCCAGGGCTATCAACATCCCCAGCCCCCGACCAGGGGAGGCCGGCGCCGTCACCACCGGCTGGGGGGCCGGAACGTAGCCGGGCTGCTGCACGGGAACCAGGCCGACCGCCCCCTGCACGCTCATCGTCACCGAAGTGCCCACCTGCAGCACGTCGCCCGGTCTCAGTTGCGTGAGGCCGGTGATCCTCTGCCCGTTGACGAAGGTTCCGTTGGACGAGCCCAGGTCTTGAATGAAGACCCCATTGGGCTGCACGGTGATGCGTGCGTGTTGCCTGGAGATGGTACGGTCGTTGATGACAATGTCATTTTGGGCGGTGCGCCCAATCGTCTGCGAGCCGCTGATCAGTTGAAAGGTCTGGCCCGCCTGAGGGCCGCTCTGGACCGTCAGTGTGAACGGGGGTTGATGGCGCATGGTTTTCCCCTCATAGTGTATGTCGACAAACCTTGCGAAGGTTTCACGTGACCCTGGCCATTGGGAGCATTTTTGGCCGAAAAAGGCTGCTCCGGCTATGTGGTCCCCGCCGAACCTTCGCAAGGTTGAGTTGTGAAGGATTTCTTCCCTTCAGCAGGGCCACCATCCGCCTCGCCCGTCGAGGCAAATCTGGATGAGTTGGCCGTTGAGATTGAGTTGCATCACCTGCACGTAATCGCCCTTGGGGACCACGGTGAAAAAGGTCAGGGAACTCGTCGCGCCGGGAGGCGGGCCGGCCCCGGCGTAGCCGTAGTAGCAGGCCGTCACTTCTTGCCCGCCGGCGGTGAAGAATCTCATATTCTCGCCCCAGTTGTCCGGCACTTTGACGGTTGAGTTGTTGGTCAACAGCAACTCGACGTTGAAGCCCCTGAAATTGGGATTTTCATCATCCCAGTTGTTGGTTCTCCAGGCTTCGCAGGGGTCACCGCCTTTGGGGGCTCCCCAGGGTTCTTCGTACCGGTGCTGGCCCCCCAGTCTCAAAACGTAGACTCCGCCGGATGGGGCGGGCGGGGGCGCCGCAGTGGGGGCGGCAACAATCGGCGTGGGAGTGGGTGGGGCGGCTCCTTCCTGGCTGTTCAAGTCGTCAATGTAAATGGTGCCGCTGCCGCTGTAGGTATCGGGGATGTCGTCCAGCACCAAAGCCTGGAAGCTGATGGGGTAATCAATAACTCCGTTGTTGGGGCCACTGATGTGACCGGCGGGCCAGGGCTGACCGGGGTCCAGGAGCGCGGTCATCTCCTGCCAGCCGGTGTGCTTAACCTGGCCGAAGGGCATCTGCCAGGTCTGTCCGGCCGCGTCTTTGATCCAGACGTTGAGGAAGTGACCGGAGCCGTCGCCGTAAACCCAGGCCGAGATGGCGTTGGGTCGTCCGGCCAGGCTGCGACTTTGCAAAAAGACCACGTAGTCGTTGTCTGCGGTGGGGAAGCTGTAAGACAGTTGTCCGGCGTAGCTGCCGCTGTGCACCTGGGCTGTGGAGCGGTTGAATGTGCCATAGGGCTGATCACCCCGCTTCCAGGTGCTTGCGCTTTCAAAGTCCTGGAAAATGCCCAGGGGAGCCGGAGCCGCCGGGGCCTGGGTGGCGGCCGGCTTCGACGTCGGCGTCGGCGTGGCGGTGGGAGGAGTGGCGGGCGGCGTGGTGGCCTGGGCGACCGGGGTGGTCGTTTCGGCCACGGCAATCTGGCAAAAGCCTTTGCCCACCAGCCCCGGCCCGAAAACGTCCATCTGCCCGTCGGTCGGCTCCACGTCCAGCCCGCTGGAAAGGGCGCGATCCGTGTACCATTCCAGCGTGAGGTAGTGGGTGCCCGCTTCCAGCAAACCGACGTTTATCCACCAGGTGAGGGTGGGGCCGCAGAGGCCATTCTCATCGCAAGACTCGTGGCGATAATAATAGAAAGTCCCCATATCTGTGACGGGACGACCGTCGAGGCGGATGTCGTAATAGGCTGCCTCCAGCCATTGGCTCAGGTAATCGGTTTCGTCGTCGGCGGCCACACGTCGCTGCCAGGTGATGAACACCGGCTCGCTGGCCTCGACCTCAACTTCGCCGTTGCAGAAGGGGTCAACACGATTGCCGGTATCCTGCGGGATTTGACGCTCCTGCGCTGCGGCAGCCGGCACCCCACTGACCACGATCTCGAGGGCCTCGGGGGTTGGGACGGGAGTCGGGGTGGGAGACGGAGCGGCCGCAGCTTCTTCTTGCGTTGGCTGGATCTGAGCAACGGTCGGCGTTGGAGCCACTTCGGCGGTTTGTGATGGGTTGAGCGCAGCCAGGTAATAGTAAAGTCCCCCGATGATCGCCCCCACGAGCAAGACCACTATCACCAGCACTCCGACCCACAACCAGGGGCTACTGCCTCGCGCCGGCGGCTGGTAGACTGGCACAGGGGCCGGGGCGACGGGCGGGGGAGGGGCGGGCCTGGGGGCGTAGACCGCCCCCGGTTGCCCGCCGGGCACATAGGTGGCATCCGATACGACCGTGGCCTGGTCGCCCGCGTAAGCCCGGCCGGGCTGCACGGTCAACGTGACCACGTTACCCAACTGCAAGCTGTCGCCGGGGCGCAGCAGGGTGGGGCCGGTTATCCGCCGTCCATTTAGAAAGGTGCCGTTGGTCGAGCCCAGGTCTTCGATTACGAAACCATTCGGCGTCGCCCTGATCCTGGCGTGCTGTCGGGACAGCGAGGGCTCAGGGATGGCAATGTCGTTGACAACGGTGCGACCAATCGTTTGGGTTTGTTTTTGAAGGGTAAACACCTGGCCCGGTTTGGGGCCGCTTTGGACAACCAGGTTGATGGCGGGCGGTGGATGGTTGGGCATTTTTTCACCTTACGATGTTGGAGGTTTTTTTCCGGCTCAGGGCTATCGGGTTGGAGGGTAAAAGTGGTTCTTTTGCAAATAGGCGGGGCTACCTGATCTTAAGTTGACTCAATTACAGGACTTACGCAGTTGGTGAGATCGAAAACCCAATAAGAGCTCACAGGTTCCCACAGGCTCTCCAGAAAATGTGCCCGTTTGGGTATGAGTTCATCTACCAGGCACTGTTCAAAAACCTGTGAGGTCTCAAGTGCGTAACTCCTGTCAATTATACAACAGGTCTATCCAGAATATCAAGGGGTATTTGGAACTAGGGCGCATTTCAGTTTTATGGCGGATTTTGTAAACGCGGTTGAAACCGCTCCTGCAGGCCTGACGGCCAAGCGTCCACCTCCCGTGGACGCCTCGGCCTGGGGCCTTCAGGCGCGACTTTAGTCGCTATCGCCTGATGCCGGGCCAGATAAAAGACGCATCCTGCCATAGAATTGAAATGC
>JAJRXB010000342.1 GCA_024276515.1 Chloroflexota bacterium | reverse complement strand
GCACTGTCATTTCCAAGGCTTCTTCATAATCAACCGTTTTGAATTTTCGAGCCATCTTTGTTACCCCCAAACCAATGTTTGTGGGGGTAGTTTACTTCATTTGGTTTTTGAGGCAAAGGACTTCTCCGACAAGCTGCTAGTGCGTACATTATCCGTGTAGGCCGTCTGCCCTGAACCCACCACCAGATCACCATCGCTTCCTGTCCCGAAAATCTGCGAGGAAACTGTGCCGGAGCCGAAATCGCTACAGTATTTGCCGACGCCCTTGAGCGTGCTTCCGCCCTGATCATAGACCAGACAGGGATGGATGCTAACCGGGTCGGGACCGAGGGTGTGAGTAAAGTCAATCTGCTCGCCCTGGTTGTGGTCACCGGGAATGACAGTAGCCCAGTCCAATGGGCGATCCGCGCCTGTGTCTACGGCAGCGATTGCAAGACCACCTGGCTGGTTGAATTGCAGGCTCAGGATCAGGTTGGTCAGGATGACCTCGGCCTGACGGTCTATCTGGACGCGCACCGGCACGTCTACGTCCGCGCCCCAGCCTACATCGGTGCGGCTGACCAGGTAGGGATTAAGCGCATCAACTACATTCGTAATAGCCAAAGTGACCGGGAAGGGAGTCGTGGCATTGTAGTTCCAATCCGGCGTGTCGTCATTACCGATATCCAGGGATAAGTTGAGTCCACCGGACGAGGCCCCCGTGTTGCTGACCAGGGTATCCAGACTGGCCGCGGTGTAGAGTTGTTTCGGTAGCCGAATGAATGGCGTTTGTTCCCCGGCGCTGCCAAAGACTAGCCGCCGTCCGTATTGAACCTGATAGGTGCGTCCGCCGGTAAAGGACTCCGGCAGATTGAGCTGGCCCCGATCGTAGGGAGAGGATTCGATTTGCTCGGCGATGTAACAATCTAGCTTTTGTGTACTAGCGGTCGGGTTGGTGGAGACGGAAAGAGTATCGCAGTACTCAACGTGGATGCGACCATCGCCTCCGTCACCATCAACTCCTGAGCCACCAATCGCGACCACATTGTTTGATCCCACGCCAATGTTTTCACCAACAAGAAAAACATAGCCCCCAGCTCCTCCACCAGATCCGCCGTCACTAATCTGATAACCATTGTGCCCACTCGAAAGGACATCGCCTGCAACTGATATGTTTCTACCAAAAAGGACAACTATACCTCCACCATTCCCACCACGGGGTCCCGTTTGATTCGTTGCAATACCTCCCCCGCCTCCTCCTCCAAAGAATAGCTTCGCTCCGTTCGCGTCACTTACGGTACCACCGCCCTCACCACTTCCGTATCCTGGTCCACCAATGCCACCTAATGTTGCATGTCCACCTCCACCACCACTTCTCTTCGTCACTACACAATCACTGGTATGAAATCCTGAACCTCCTCCATTCCCGTTCCGGACCCGCGAGCCCGAAGTGCCGGACACATCGCCGGGAAGAGACCACGAAGGACCAGGCCATCCTTCCCCAGTATAGGCAGCCGAACCGCAACCATTGTCTCGGCCTCCAGTCCCACCTCGATATCCAAGTCCTGTCACATCGATTACA
Organism: Chloroflexota bacterium; assembly: GCA_024276515.1. Taxonomy (GTDB): domain Bacteria; phylum Chloroflexota; class Anaerolineae; order 4572-78; family NAK82; genus JAJRXB01. The sequence goes on along the minus strand of JAJRXB010000342.1, from coordinate 4,502 downwards.
CCACCAGTCTCCACTATTAAATTGAGCGCACGTAGAACGACAATTCCTCCAGTTAAACCATTCCAGCCGTGGGCTGTTAAGCGCCCACCGCTGGCGATCGTTACAGTTAGATAGTTGGGAACTATGATGACTTGAGCAGTTGACACCCCAGGTGGGGCACCTCTTGAGTTATTAGGGTCTCGATCATAGGGGCCAACTGTGTATGTGTATTGCAGGGCATGTTGCAGGGTAATGGTGCTAGCGCCAATACTCACAATTCTATCAAGCTCGTAGTTGCCAGCATCTGTACCCTGCATCTGAATAATGAGAACTTCATCTCCCACATTAAAACCAGATGCACTGGTTATCGATATCACATTCTGTTCGGATACCGCCGTGGCTGCTACAGCGGTACGCACATTATCCAAATATATGGTTTGTCCAGCACCTACCACCAGATTGCTATCGCTCCCATCACCAAACATATCAGCCGAGGCCGTGCCCTGACCAAAATTCGTGGCATATTTGCCCATACCCCATAGCGTACCATAATCCTGGCTGTAGACCTTGACCGGATGCAAGCTGTCCGGGTTGGGGCCAAGGGTGTGGCCGAACTCGACCCACTCACCCTGGCTGTGGTCGCCGGTGATGACGGCCGTCCAGTCCAGGGGGCGCAAGGTGGCCCCGCCCGGAGAATCCGGCGGCAGCGGCGTCACGTTGCCCTGGATGGTAATCGTCCGGCTGGGCTGATCCGGGTCGCTGGCGCGAACGGTGATGGTCTCACTGTAGGAGCCGGTGGGCAGGTCGATGGTGTTCAAGACCATCTGGTAGCCGGTCATATCGCCGGGGCTGACGCTGCGACTGCCCGTTTGGGACAGGCTGACTCCCGGCGGCGCGCTGACGTAGGTCAGCATGTCCAGGTAGCCGGTGTTGGCCACGGCAAAGTTGCGTTTAAGGATTGTACCCTGTTGAGCCGTGCCAAAGTCCCACCCTGCGTCCGTACCGGACATAGCGAAGACCGGGTTGGGATCTTCTTGAAAACTGGAAAGCGGGCGACCGGCCGTATCCAAGATGTTGCCCTCGTAGTCGGTCCAGAAGGCCAGGACGATGTAATCCTCGTCAGGATTGTAGGCCGGGTCAAAGTCGCCGCTGTTCCAGCTAACCGGCGCTACGTTAGGGCCGGGAGAAACGGTGGTCGTGACCGGTACTTCGCTGACGACCGTGCCGCTGATATTGATGAATTCCAGGAAGAGGTGGGCCTCGGTCAGGGTTTTATCGGTGGGGTTGTTGGCGACCAGATTGGTCGTGTTTGCGCCGGGGGTGAAATTTGCCGTGGTGAACATCTCCAGGCCCGCCTCCTGCAACATCTGCCCGGCGTAGTTGGCCAGGTTGTCGGTGGGCGTGGTCAGGGTCATAGCCGTTGAGGGGATGATAAAGCGATGATTGCCTTGGGGGTCATTGTAAGAAACGATCACAATCGGCTCGGTGAAAGGCTCGTAGTTGATGGTGTATTGGAAGGTATCCCGTGGGGTGGTGGCGGCAGCGGTGAAGCTTTCACCATCATAAACGTTGCCGCTGTAAAGCCCCAACTTAACTCCCGGACTGCCCACAGCCAGCAGGGTGGGCGAGGCGTAGCCGCTGTCAAAGTTGAGCGTGCCGCCGGCTCCCGCGCCGTCGTTCCAGGCCAGGCTCCATGTACCGCTGCCCACGTCGCAGCCACCGGGGTTGCCGCACTGGACGGTGAAGGTGTAGGTTCGGTCCTGATCGCCGGTGTAGTAGCCGCCCACTCCCGGCAGGGCGTGGCCTGCTTGAGTCCATTGGGCCGGCAGCGGGTCTTCCGGCTTAATCCGGCTGCCGACAATAACCTGCTTCAACGCCCGCACCCGGCCCGAACCGCCGACGGTGTTGTTGGTGATGTTGACCGAGTTGTCGGGGGCGATCATTACCGCTTCCACCCCGTAAGCATCATACAGGCCGGTGTTGAGCAGGGAGAGCGTAGCCGTAACTGCGTTGCCGCTGCGAATGTTATGCATCCCGGCCAGGAGTTCGGGTTTGGGGTAGGAAGCGGCGTCATTGGGGTCGGTACCCAGGCGTTGTTCGGAGCGGTCGCCGTAGCCGTCCAGGTCAGTGTCTTTGTTGAAGCGGAAGAGAGCCACCGCACCGGGTGCAGCGGGGGTATCCTGAAAGGCTTCGCTGCCGGTGCCCAGTCCGTCTGTGTAGATATTCCACCAGTCGGCGGTGGAGAGAGCGTGTTTGCACCACAGGGTTGTGCCCACTCGCTGCGGCTCAATGCACCAGGAGGGGGTATCGGCCCGGTATTCTGGGGTCCAAATGGCGATTAGTTGACCCTCGGCATCGGTTTTGTGGGGGAAGTACCGGGCCAGCACATCCAGGGCGGTTTCCTCTCCCCAGGTGGGCAGGAGGTAGTTGTCAATCAGTTCGGCGCCGTCGTCCAGGCCATCTTCCATCGCAATTATCACGTTGGCATTAACAGCGTCCTGGTAGAAGAGCTCATCAATGCCGTAGGTGTAATCATCAACGACGATGAGCACCAAGGCACCCAGGTCAATCGCTTTCATCTGCTCCAGAGTTAAGGCAATGCGACCGGAGGTATAAGTGTGTTCCTCGTCAGGCATAAAGTTCTCGAACTTGCCATTGCCGCCAATGTCGGAGGCCACAAAGTAGGTTGTAATCGGGTTGGGATCATCACCAATGTAAATATTGAAAGCCAGGTTAGCAATCTCGCGGGCATATTCCGTGCCGTTGTTACGTACTTGATAGGTAAACCACAGGTCCGCAGTATGGACAGAGTTCACCGCAGTGGCTGTACCCCAGGCTTCTTCGTTGGAGAAGGCCTCGCCACTGGTGACGGTGTGCTCTTCGTATTGGGTGTTTGAGGTTGTTTGTGCGCCTCCCCAAGAGTGACCCTTTGTATTTGTTGTTGTGGGTTGTGGTCTATAAATTGGATAGAAAGACTGATGAATATGTTGAGCAGAAAGCCGCGACTGCTCATCGACTGTGTATCTTGTTCCACCCGTTCCGGTCCGATCTTGAGAACTTGTTGCTATGGTCTGATTAGCCACAACATCTGATGTTGAAGGTATTGAAATATTAGAAATTGCCTGACAGGATAATTTGGGTTCACTTGAACACTTGACTTCGGGTTGGTTATCGTCTGAAATCTCGTTAGATGAGCCAGTATCCAGTTTTTCGCCAAGCAAATTCATGCCAATTCCTGCTACAGTAACCGTCCCTAACAGAGCAGCGCCACCTATACATGTTCCCCAACCGATAACTGGAGTAAAGCACAGCCCAAGAATAGCTCCGGTTCCTGCAGCCCCCAAATTCGTGACTGATTGCCCAGTAAATTTCCACCAAGTTCCATCCGAACTTATTTCTAAATCTAATGAATTTGCGTTGAGAGGGGATGTTACCGACACCTCCTGCCACTCATTCCATGTGACTGTATCTGCCACACTCGTACTCGTTCCCTCCGTTTTCGCCGTGCTATAGGAGCGCTGAGTACCAGAGCCAATGGTGTGGTCCGTGGTGACCTGGGTCACCGTCTCCACGTACAGCGACGACTCAACCACATCAATTTCTGGGATGGGAAAGGCAGCAACCAATGGGTGATTACCGGGAGCCTTTACCCACGACGGCATCTCGGCAAAAATAATGCCCCAATCCTCATTGCGGGGCAGGGCGCCATAGCCACAGAAGCCGCCGCTGCCGGGGCAGTAGGTGTTGCCAAATAGTTCCTGGCCGTCGTCAAACTTGTCCCGGTCGGTGCTTTCGCGGTTCATATTCAGGCCCAACTCCCAGCGCTCGGCCAGGTCGGGCACGGAGTCCAGGTCGTCGTCCTGGCAGGCAAAGTGGCGGTCGGGGTAGCCGGCGCTGTCGGTCAGGGGGGGCCAGCCGGCAAAGGGTTTGCCGCTGCTGGGGTAGCTGCCGCGCTGGTTGCCCAACCATTCCTGCAGAGCCTGCACTTCGTTCCCGTCGCTTGTGCCGTCGCCGTCGGAGTCGGCGTTGAAGGGGTCGGTACACCACCACTGTTCCTGGGTGTTGGTCAGGCCGTCGGCGTCATCGTCCAGGCTGTCCGGATCGGGCAGGGTGGTTTGTTGGAGAGGGATCAGGTTTTTAAGCAGGGAGGCAGGGGAGCGGGGGGGCAGGGGAGCGGTGGCCTGGGGCCGGTAGCCGAGGCGGGCCAGGGTTTCGAGTTGGTCTTCGTCGGCCAGGACGGTGGTTGTTTGGCCCTGGTTGGTTGTTTTGAGGATGGTGATGCCCAGTTGTTCCAGGCGGTTCAGGTCGCCGGGCCGGCGCAGGGTGATGGTGGTGCGGTAGAGAGCGTCACCGGCGGGCTGAACGGGATCGCCGATATCGGGGAAGTAGGCGACTGCCTTGGGAATCAAGGGGCTAAGGGGGGATAGCAGCATACTGAGCAGAACTATAAAACTTACGATTTGGTGGCTTAAATGGCGTGTGGTCATAACGTCTCTCCTAATGAAAATGCAGTTTTCATACCG
>JAJRXB010000341.1 GCA_024276515.1 Chloroflexota bacterium | reverse complement strand
GTCGGCGCAATGTCGCCAGCGTTGGGAGGCATATTCACCCGGTTCGGTCGGCCCGAGTTTCAATCCCTGGCCTTGCTGTTGGGGGTGATTCTGATGTTCGTCGGCTTCCTGCTCGCCACCCGCCAGCCGGTTCAGGCACCCCGCCGCCAGGTGACGACCTCGGTCAACACATAATACCAGTTGCGAGTTTGAACGCTGCAAACTCACCTGTTTGGCGTAGGGGTAGACAACGCCGGTACTTGAACACACAATTGGTATAAGGCAGCAATTGGACTTGCGGTGCGTTCCGCCGATGGTATAATCAAAGTCAATTGGGTGTGTTTCAAATTGAGTCGAGGGGACCAGCCGGAGTGCAGAATTCATTCGGGTGTGTTTCAAACGAGTAGAGGTGACGGGCCGGAGTGCAGAATTCATTCTGCCAACGGCCCAAAAAACGGAATAAATTCCGCACTCCAACTGAGATGAAACACACCCAAGTCAATTGCGCACGCGGGGGAGAAGTCCGATGCCTCGATTGACGGTGGAGCTGACCTGGCAGGAGTGGGAAGCTCTGGAGACGATAGCTCAGTCCGAGGAGATATCGCCCGAGGAGGTGGTGCGCCGGGCGTTGGATGGATACCTGGCCCAGGAGCGCATGCGACTGATGCAAGAGGAAGATTCCACCGTGGTGGCGACCCGCGACCACCTGGTAGGCCCAGACGAGGTGATGGACCTGGACTTGTAGGTTCAGTCGGTCGTCGTCGGCAGGTAGTGGCCCTCCACCCATTCTTCGCCGGTTGGGCCTACTTCCTTTTTCCAAACAGGTACGATTTGTTTGAGACGGTCAATGGCGTAGCGGCACGCTTCAAAACATCCCTCGTCGCGATGACCGCTCGACACGGCAATCACCACCGCCACGTCGCCCACCTCCAGGTGCCCGATGCGCTGCACGATGGCGACGTCCACGATTTGCGGCCATTGCCTGCGCGCTTCGTCGGCGACCTGCCGCATTTTGGCGACGGCCATCTCTTCGTAGGCCTCGTATTCCAGGTAGGCCACTGCCTTGCCCCCCGACACGTTGCGCACCACGCCGACGAAGGTCGTCACCGCGCCGGTGTGCGGACGCACCACCGCTTGCGCCACCTCGTCGATGCTGATGGGATCAAAGGTGACGCGGAACGAATCCCCCCCGCCGCTGACAGGGGGGAAGATGGCGACTTCGTCTCCGTCGCGCAGCCGGCTGTCGGGGGTGGCGAATTCCTGGTTGACGGAGACGATGGTGCGCGCTGTCAGATCGGCCAGGCGAGGGAACTCGGCGTGGAGGGCATTCAGCAAATCCTCGATGGTAGCGCCGTCGCTCAGTTCGCGTTCCAGTTTTCCGGCGCCGACGGCTTCTCTCAATCTGGCAAAAAGTTTGATGGTGACTTTCATTTTCCAATCCATTCCCCGCTTTTGCCCCCGCTCTTTCGCACCAATCGCACCGCTTCCAGTCGCATCCCCCGGTCTACCGCCTTGCACATATCGTAAATCGTCAAGCCGGCGACGGCCACAGCGGTGAGAGCTTCCATTTCCACGCCGGTCTTGCCGGTGGTGCGCACCGTAGCGGTGATGTCGATGGCGGCCAATTCGTCCCCATCCTCCGGCTCGCGGGGCTCAAATTCCAGCCCGACGTGGGTCAGCAGCAGCGGATGGCACATCGGGATGAGTTCGTGAGTTCGCTTGGCGGCCATCACTCCGGCCACCTGGGCCACGGCCAACACGTCCCCTTTGGGCAGCCCTCCCTTCTGGATGAGTGCCAGCGTTTGGGGTTGCATCAGTACCCGCCCTTTGGCGATGGCCTCGCGTCGGGTATCGAGTTTGTGTCCCACGTCCACCATGCGGGCACGACCTTGTTCGTCTAAATGACTCAGTTTCATCTCCATTCACCTGTGGGGGCGATTATAACACGGCCCCGACGTTCCTTCAAGTGACGGAAGCGGAGCCAGGGCTGATCCATTCTCACGGGATGTTAGCAAATCCGCCGTAGGGGCGGACCTATGTGTCCGCCCGGTGCCGGTGAATCCCAAGATGTGGGGATGTAGTGGCGACTTTAGTCGCTTTGGCCCTGCTGTGGACGACCAAAGTTGCCACTACAGAAAGATCGCCAGTGTCCAGTGTAGGATTGAATGCCTCGTTTGTTGACGATCACCGCCAAGTGTGCTAAGATGGCCGCACACAATATTCGACATCTGACGCGCACTGGCAGAGGTGCGCCAGCCGCCCGGAAGCGCGGCGCACGCTCTCGCGAGCGTGGGGGAAGACCGGTGCCCAGCTTCCTCTCCTGGAAACTGGAAGTCCGGCGCTGTCCCGCAACTGTAAGGCCAGTAGACGGTGGTCAGATGCCAGTACTCAGAAGTCAGTGAGCAGCAGGGGAGAGCTTTCTGACTACTGACATCTGGCTACTGACTTCTGACTACCGGCCAAGCCAGAAAACCCGCCTCTGCCACTGCTCTGTGCAACCTTCGCGGAAAGGGGGTAAGAGCATTGATGAGCAGGCAAGTCACCCCCCTATGCCACAAGCCAGGGGGGATTTTGTTGGGTTGGAAAGCAGGAGAAAGTCGCACAAAACCCACGCGAGCGGGGGACGGGCGTCGCCTGGCCCTGGCGATAGGGGTCTTGTTGGGGGTCTGGCTTGGGATGAACGTGCCCGCCGTTTTTGCCGACGGCCCCATTCGGGTGGGATTATACGTCCAATTTGAGGACGGCTCCACGTTTACCCGGTGCGTCGAGCTAGAGGCCGCCGAGGCGACCGGGCTGGACGTTCTGCGCCAATCGGAACTTGACCTCATTTTCGAGACAGAAGGGATGCTCGGCACGGCCATCTGCAAAATCGGCGAAACCGGGTGCGACTATCCGGGGGAAGATTGCTTTTGCCAATGCCTGGGCACGCCATGCCAGTATTGGACGTATTGGTACGCGGAGGACGGTCGGTGGAAGTATTCCCCCTTGGGCGCATCCAACCGCACGGTAAGGGATGGTGGCGTGGAAGGCTGGGTTTGGGGCAGTGGCCGAGAATCGCCGCCGGTGGCGGTTCTGGCCGAGGACATCTGCCCTGTGCCGGCAACGGAGACGCCCATTCCCCTGGCGAGGTCGGGCGAGGACTCCACACCACCGGTTGCCCGTCTATCTGCCACCCCCACACTCACACAGCCCAACCCCCGGCTCGAGTCTGGCGCTCTTAGCCCGTCTCCCCAGCCTCCAATCTCTACCCCCCAGCCCGCTGTTCCCGGCTCCCAACTCCCGTCCCCATTCATCCTGCTGGTGACCGGCCTTTCGGGGTTGGGGCTTGTGCTGTTGGGCGTGGCCTACTTCGTAACCCGCGGGCGGTCGTGAATATGTATCACCCCAAGGCGTGGGGCTTGTGGCTGCTGGCCTCGCTGACGTCGGTCGTGTTGACCAAAAACCCTTTTTACCTGCTCGTCGCCATCCTGGCCGTGGGCGCCAACTACGTCACCCTGGGCCGGACGTCGCCCACTGCTCGTCAATGGGGGGTGTTTCTTCGCATCGGGCTGATTCTGGTCCTCTTCAGCGTCGCCTTCAACCTGCTGTTCGTCAGTGCCGGCGACACTTTGCTCTTCACCCTGCCCACTCTGCGCTGGAAGCTGGCGACGCCATTGCAGCAGGGGCCAGCCTTGATACAGATTGGCGGCCAGGTCACTCTGGAGAGCTTGGTCTACGGCCTGACCACCGGCCTGGCTCTGATGGGAGTGCTCGTCACCTTTGCTACTTTCAACACGCTGGTGGATCACTACCAGCTTTTGCGCAGCACACCCGCCTTTCTCTACCAATCGGCGATTGTGGCCTCCATTGCCATCACCTTTGTGCCCCAGATGGTCGTCGCCCAGCGAGAGATCCGCGAAGCACAGGCGCTGCGCGGCCACCGCTTCCGGGGCGTCCGCGACCTGCTTCCCCTTTTCGTCGCGCTGCTGACCGAAGGGCTGGAACGCAGCATCACCCTGGCCGAGTCGATGGACGCGCGTGGCTTCGGGGGCCAGCCGCCCCCCGCTTCCCTCACGGGGACGGATCGCGCTGGTCGCTCCGAGCTACTGTTCAAAAGTATCATCGCCCTGGCCCTGGTCGTGCTGGTCAGCGGGGCTTTCGCCCTGAGTTACTTTCCCAACAAAGCCGTTGGGGGGACGACGATGCTGGCCGGCGGCGTGATGCTGGTCGCCGTCCTGTGGATGGTCGGGCAAACCGTGCGACGCAGTCGCTACCGGCGCGACCTGTGGCGACGGAGCGATTCGCTGGTAGCCGCTGCCTCGATCACTACCACGTTGGTCATCCTGGCGACGTGGGTCACTCATCGCTCCGCCCTTATCTTTTATCCCTATCCACGACTGGGCTGGCCCCCCTTCGACCCGCTCATCGGTCTGGCACTCTTGCTCATCGCTGCGCCGGCCCTGGCCGGCCGCTTGACCGGAGAGGTTGCTTATGACGAAACGCCCTATGGGTATTGAACTGATCGGCGTCACCTATCATTATCCCAACCAAAAACTCCCCGCCCTGCGCGACGTTTCCCTTCGGGTGTCGGCTGGCGAATTTTTGCTGGTGATGGGACCTTCGGGGGCAGGGAAGAGCACCCTGCTCCGCTGTTTGAACGGGTTGGTCCCTCATTTCCACGGCGGGACGATTCGCGGCCAGGTGCGCGTGGCCGGCCGCGATCCGGTGGCCCTGGGACCGCGCGGTATGAGCGACCTGGTCGGCTTCGTGTTCCAGGACCCCGAAGCGCAATTCGTCACCCGGCGGGTGGAAGACGAACTGGCCTTTGCTATGGAAAATCACAACCTCCCGCAAACCACGATGCGCAAGCGGGTAGAAGAAGTGCTCGACCAACTCTCCATCGCCCACCTGCGCCACCGGCGGGTCGAGACCCTCTCCGGCGGCGAGCGCCAGCGGGTTGCCATTGGCAGCGTGCTGACCCTGCAACCGTCGGTGCTGGTCCTCGACGAGCCAACCTCGCAACTCGACCCGCAGGCCGCCGAAGAGGTGTTGACCATCCTCCAAAAGCTGAACGAAGACCTGGGACTGACCATCGTCATCTCCGAGCACCGGCTGGAGCGGGTGGCCCAATACGCCGACCGGGTGTGTTATCTGCCGGCGCAGGGCCAGCCCCCTATCGTCGGCGACCCGCGCCAGGTGTTGGCGCGGGCAGAACTCGCTCCTCCTCTGGTGCAGTTGGGACGGAAGCTCGGCTGGCAGCCTGTGCCGCTGACCATCAAAGAGGGGCGCGCCTTTGCCGCCGACTTGCTTGCGACCGCTCGCCCCGACTCCCCTCTCCCCCCCGAGGCCGACGGACCGGCGCAGGCAAGAACGGAGGTGGGTGACTCGCGAATCATCTTCCCCCAGGTGCAAATTGCAGGTCCCCCGTCGCCCGCCATCGCCGCCCGGAACGTGTGGTATCGCTACAACGGCGCCGACGCGCTCCGGGGTGTGAGCCTCGACGTGGAACGAGGCGAGTTGGTGGCGCTGATGGGACGCAACGGGTCTGGCAAAAGCACCCTGCTCAAGAACATAGTGGGTGTGCTGCGCCCGCAACGGGGGAGAATCCGCATCCTCGACCAGGACACGGGGAAGATGTCGCTGACCGAAATAACCCGACGGGTGGGTTTTGTGCCCCAGAACCCCGGGCGACTTCTCTTCAGCGAGACGGTGGCCGACGAGTTGACCTTCACCTGCCGGGCGCATCAGATCCCCCAGGCCGACGTCCACCCCTTGTTGGACCGGCTGGGCCTCAGCGACCTGGCCCAGGCCTATCCCCGCGACCTGAGCACCGGCGAGCGTCAGCGGGCGGCCCTGGCTGCCATCCTGGTTGCCGGGCCGGAGATTTTGCTCCTGGATGAGCCAACGCGCGGTCTCGATTACATCAACAAAGAACAACTGACCGCCATCCTCACCGACTTGCGTCGCCGGGGGGTGGCGGTGGTGATGGCCACCCACGACGTGGAACTGGTCGCCCGCTGCGCCGACCGGGTGGTGATCCTGGGCGAGGGGCAGGTGGTGGTAGACGGTCCGGTGCGCGAGGTGATGACCGGCTCGCTGATTTTTGCCTCTCAAATCAACAAGCTGTTGCGCGACGACCGCTTTTTGACGGTGGAGGACGTGTTGCGGGGGTTGGGGATTGGGGATTGACGAATGACGAAGTCCCAATTTCTTTCGACGCTCATCCTGGCGCTGGCCAGCGTGCTGGGAGGGTGGGCTTTTTTGTATCCGTTCTTCTCGCCCACTCCGCAACGACCCCCTATGGGGATGGCCCACACAGACGACGCGCCGCTCATCTTTATTTTGCTGTTGGGATTATGCCTGGTGGTGATCGTCGCCAACCTGGAAACGCGCCGGATGGACGCTCGAGTGGTGGCGGTGTTGGGGGTGCTGGTGGGCATCAACGCCACGTTGCGTCTGGTTCCCGGGCCGGCCGGCTTCAGCGCGATGTTCTTTTTGCCCATCCTGTGCGGCTACGTCTTTGGCGCCGACTTCGGTTTTTTGATGGGCGCACTCTCGATGCTGGTGTCGGGGATCATCACCAGCGGGGTGGGACCCTGGCTCCCTTTTCAAATGTTCGCCGCCGGCTGGATGGGGATGGCCTCGGGCTGGCTGCCGCATTTCTCCGGCCGGGGACGCCTGGAGGTATTCTTGCTGGCAGTCTGGGGTGCTCTCAGTGGCTTTCTCTACGGGTTGGTGATGAACCTTTGGTTCTGGCCTTATCTGGTGTCCCCCGGCGGAGGGCCGGCCGCCGGGGAGTTGGGGAGCACCACCTGGGAGCCGAGCGTCGGTCTGTTGCAAACCCTGGTGCGTTATGGCCTGTTTTATCTGACCACTTCTCTCTGGTGGGATGCGGGGCGTGCCATCGGCAATCTGTTGCTGCTTCTACTGTTGGGTGCGCCTGTGCTGCGACTGTTGCGCCGCTTTCGGCAGCGATTTCAATTCAGTAGACAGTAGACGGGGAACAGCAGGTGACAGTCACTTGTGCCACAAGTGACTGCCACCTGCTGTTGCTTAAAGGGGAACAATTCTACTGACCGCTGTCAACCAACATTTTTCTTTTCTCGGCTTGTCGCCGGGCCAAATCGTCCATTGTCACCGTGTCCAATTCCTGGACCAGGCGTCCCTGAATCTCGGCCCACACGTCGTGAGCCGCGCAATAAGGTTCGCGGTCGCACGAATCTGACCGCAGCAGACAGTGATTGAGGAGAATTGGGCCATCCACCGCCTCGATGACTTGCAGCAAGGTGATCTCCTCGGGCGGACGGGCCAGCGATACGCCACCCCCCATCCCCCGGCTGGTGACCACCAGGCCAGCCGTCGCCAGCCGTGAGATGACCTTGGTGAGAAACGGCAAGGGGATACCCTCCACCCGAGAGATGGTGGCCGTTGCGACTCGCTTTTCCAATGGCAGCTCTGCCAGGTAGGTCATAGCACGGACTGCGTAATCTGCCTGACGGGTGATTTCCACAGCGCTCCCCTTTCCCATCTGCGTACACGAGAAGTATCCTTATCGGACAGGAATTGTGTATTTTCAGTATAGCATGCCTTTCTTCGGCGGTCAATGGACTCATGTCACGTAACATGCCGAAAAACTTCACACGTGGTGGCTTCCATGTTTATGTAAGGGCGAGGCATGCCTCGCCCTTACATAACTCCCTCTTGCGTGTTGGCGGCGAGAGGAGGCAAAGCCCTCCCCCCACCCCCGAAGTTCCCGAAACCCATCTGCCGGCGACGCTGCGCAAGGCTCCATCACATAGAAGTGATCTCTGCGATGTGGCGCAGCTTTTGAAGCAACGCCAGTCGTTCGCAGGCCACCTCCGATAGGGTGTCGGCCATCCGTTGCAGGAGCCTGTACAGCTTGGGGATCTCGTGGCTCGGCTTCAGGCGCACCGTGGTCACGGCCCGGCGCAATTTCGCCTCGTCGAGGTTGTAGCGAGCTGCCAGTTCTGGTAGCCGGGCTTCCAGCCCACCGGTGTCGGCGTCTGTCGACATTTGGCCGGCAAAGACCATCCCCACAAACTCGTCCTGCACTTCGATCCGCCCCCGGGCATACTTCAGGCCGGCGTGACATTCGTGCAATCGGGGTCTGCGATCTATTTGGTTGGCCAATTGTCGCCACGAGTCGAGACATCCCTGTCGACCGGAGGGGCTGGACAGGATCAGGTTGCAAAACTCGCAAGAATTGCTCATCTCGGTGATCGGCTCACCGTCCAGCCGCGTGACGATTGAGCCCACGTCCATCGCCTCGGCGAAGATGTCTTGCATGGACTGGACGCAATTGATGGGCAAGGCTTCGACCGTCGGCCTTATGGCTCTCGCGGCATCCGGGGTGGAAGGTCCCAGCGATCTCTCCTGTTCTTGCAACCAGGCCTCAATTGCATCACGCGAGAACCGCCATTGCCCTCCAACTTTAAAGCCGGGAATCCGCCCCTCGTTCAGCATACGATAGATGGTGGTGCGGTCAACCTGCAATAGTTCTTGCAACTGTTTGGTTGTGAGCAAATCCGCCATAGCGCCTCCCCGGACTTACCCTGCTCGTTGGTGTGTCGCGTCCAGGCAAAATTGTACCAGAAGCCAGACGATAAGTCAAGGCATTTTGTTGCAATCTATCGCATTTGATGCAACGTAGGGAAATTTTACGAGCTTACAGGATCTCTACTGTCCCGGCTCCGCCGTCAATCCGCAGTCGCTGGCCGGTGCGAAAGATCTTGGTCGCCCCCTCGATGCGCAGCACCGCCGGGATGCCGTACTCTCGCGCCACCACCGCGCCGTGGGAGAGCAGTCCTCCCTCCTCGATGACGATGCCCCCTGCCAGGTTGAAGAGGGGCGTCCAGCCGGGGTTGGTGTAGCGGGCGACCAGAATCTCGCCGCGCTGCAAGGCCCGCGCCTCCTCCAGCGTCTCCACCACGCGGGCAACGCCTTCCACCCGCCCGCTGCTGCACGGGATGCCTTCGAACACCCGTTGGCCGGGCCGGATGGCCGGCTTCTGCATGCTGGCCCCCACGCCGATGACGCCGGGCGGCTCGAAGTTGCGGTAGCAGGTCTTCAGAAGCAGGTAGTCCGCTACCTGGGACCGCAGTCCCTCGGCCGGCGCTTCGCCGTCGAGGACGGCACGGATGGCCGGCCAGCGCAGCAGAAAGATGTGCTCCGGCTCGTCGAGGATGCCCTGCTCGGCCCAGCGGTGGCCCAGCTCTTTGTAAAAACGGCGACACTGGTAAAAGGCGCGCGAGGCGATGACCCGCGTCTCCTCTCGCCACCAGACGTAACGCCGGACCAGGCGCAATTGCTTGATGAACGACCGCCGGCCAAAGGGCCACAGTCGTCGCCAGCCGCGCGACAGAATCTCCAGCACGCGCCGCTCGGTCGTCCGGCGCACCTGCCGCTGGGCCGCCAGGTGACGCGCCGGGTCCACCGACTCGTCGGCGCGGGCGTAGGCCTGCAACGTGGAGAGCACAAAGCTGGGGTCCTCGTCCCAGCGGGGCTGGCTGAGGTCCTCGTCTATGGGGGCCATGTAATGGTAGCGTGTCAGGTAATCCTGCACCTGCTGCCAGAAGGCACGGCCCGCCTCGGTGGCCTGGAGTCGCTCTGGGATGCCGTCCGGGTCCCCCTGGGTGACGGCGGTTGCCACCTGGGGGTCGTCCAGGGCGGCGCGGGCCAGTTCCCACAACTCCAGCGTGGGCTGGGCGGTACGCACGTCGCTCAGGCCGGTGATCAAGTCTCCCTCGGCAATGCGTTGGTCGGGGGGCAACGTGGCGTTCAGGCGGCGGACCATCGGCTCAAAGTCGTCTTGCGCCTGGGTAGAAAGGATGCTGACCCGGATGGCGGTGCCGTTGGCCTCCCAGTGCAGTTCGGCCATCTGGTGGCAATAGTCGGCCAATTCCGCGTCCGAGAGGGAGGCCGGGTCCACGGCGTTCAGGGCCGGCTCGATTTCGTTCAAAAATCGGTCGCGGTAGGCACGTCCTTCGCGCCAGCCTTTTTTGAACTGGTCGTTGAGGGCGAACAGGATGGGCAACGCGCGCAGGATGGTCCGGGGCGACCAGGGGGTGGTCAGCCCGTCCCCTTCGTAGGTGGGTTCGATGCCGACGGTCTGGTCGAAGACGCGCTCTTTGAAGCCGGGGATCAGGGCGGCGAATCGCTTGGCGACGCCCACGTTCCAATAGGCTCGACCGAAGAAGGGTCGGCCCCACACGGTGCCGGGCGGGGCCTCGCCCATTTTGATGTCGCGGAAGAACTCGCTGAGGGCGCGTCCGTAATCGTGCTCCAGGCTCAACGACAGGGCCAGCGGGCTGGCAAAGCCGGGCAGCACCTCCCGGTAGTTGCCCGAAGTCCACTGGCCCAGGCCGGGGTCGAAGCTGAAAGAGGTCAGCGGTCGGGTTTGGAGCAGGACGAAATCGTCGTCCACCAGCGCCCATTCAATGTCCTGGGGGTAGCCGTAGATGGCCTGCACTCGACGGCCCAGGTCGGTCAATGCCAGCAGTTGTTCGTCGCCGAGGACGGGCCGGTCGTGCTGGTCGGGGGGGAGGGGCTCTTCGCGCACCCCGCCGTCGCCGCCGGTGACCAGGACGACGGACTGGTTGGCGATGTCGCGGGTCAACACCCGACGCTCGTAGACGTGGATCACGTAGCGGTCGGGCGTCACCCGGCCCGAGACGACCGCCTCGCCCAGCCCCCAGACCGCTTCGACCACCATCTCCTCTTCGCGTCCGGTGGTCGGGTTGAGGGTGAAGAGGACGCCGGCCGCCTGGGCCTGTCCCTGGCGCTGCACCACCACTCCCATATCGGCCTGGAAGGGGTTGAGCCCCTGCTCTCGCATGTAAGTCAGGGCGCGTTCGCTCCAGAGTCCCACCCAGCAAGCCCGCACTTTGTCCAGCACCGCTTCGGCGCCGATCACGTTGAGGAAGGTGTCGTATTGACCGGCGAAGGAGGCGTCGTGGCTGTCCTCGGCGGTGGCCGAGGAGCGGACGGCCACCGGGCCGCGCAATCCTTCGTAAGCCTCGACGATGGCGGTGGCGATGTTTGGGGGCAACTCGGCCGTGGCGATGAGATGGCGCACGGTCGCCTCGTCGCCGGCCGCCACGGCCGGCGCCAGCCCATTGTGCGACAAAAAGGCGCGATAGGCGGTCGTCGTCACGCAGAAGCCGGGAGGAACAGGCAGCCCCGCTTGCGACATCTCGGCCAGGCGCAAACCTTTGCCGCCCACCAGCCGCGCGTCGTCTTCGCTTATCTCGTGGAATTGCAGAACAAAGGGTGTCTTCTCCATCGGTTCCCCCATCCCTCCAGTCTTTCCGTGTAACCATTCACCCTGTTCGCCGGGATTAGGGGATTGGGGGATAAAGCTTAGGTTAAATCCTCTCATCCCCTAATCCCGGCAGAGAAAAGCCCGACATTTCGAAGAGCAGATGAATAGATAGTTACCTCTCCTCCTTACGTCACCCCCACGTTGGGGATCAACTCCGCCATCTCGGGGTGTGCCGTGAGGAAGGTCAGCGACCGCTCCAGCGCCTCCAGCACAAAATCCACCTCGTCGGGTTGGATGATGAGGGGCGGCATGATCTGGATGGTGCTGGGCCGGTGATTGGCAAAGACGGCCAGCACACCGTTCTGCGCCAGGGCGACGCTCATCGCCGGTCCCATCCGAGGGTCTACCAGCTCAAAGCCGATCATCAATCCCCGCCGCCGCCAGCCGGCCACAATCTGGTGGCGCGAACGCAACTCGACGAAACCGTCTTCAAAGCGCTCGCCCATGGCCTGGACGTGTTCCATAAAGCCCGGCTCGGTGGTTTGATCGAGGGTGGTCAGCGCGGCGACGCAGCCCAGCGCCGCCCCCCCGAAGGACGACAGGTGGATAAAAGGGCTCTCCTGGAAGAAGGCGTCCAGGTGGGGCCGATGGCAGGTGGCCGACATCGGGTACACCGCGCCGCTGAGTCCTTTGCCTGTCACCAGGATGTCGGGCACCACGCCCCACTCCTCGATGGCCCACATGCGGCCGGTCCGTCCCAGCCCCGATTGCACCTCGTCCACGATGAGCTGCGCGCCGTGGGCGTCGCAAATCTGGCGCACGCGGGGGTAGTAGTCGTCGGGGGGGATGAGCATGCCGGCCGTGGCCGGGATGGTCTCGATGATGACGGCGGCTGTCTCCTCGCTCACTGCGTCCGCCAGCGCGTCGGCGTCGCCGAAGGGGACTTTGCTGAAGCCGGGGGGCATCGGCCCGAACTTGCCGCGGAAGGAATCCTCACCCGTCGCCAGGGCAAAGCCGGTGTGACCGTGGTAGCCTCCCTTCACCGAGATGACGCCCGGCCGGCCGGTGTAGCCCCGCGCCAGCTTGATGGCCACGTCAATCGCTTCGGCGCCGCCGGGGGAGAAGGTGGAAAATTGAATGTCGCCCGGCGTGAGTTGGGCCAGCCGCTTGCCCAGCGCGGCCCGCATCTCGTCCAGCAGCATGTGGTCGCCCACGTCAATCTCGTCCATCGCCGCTTTCAACGTCTCCACCACGCGCGGCGGACGATGTCCCAGGTTGAACACCCCGCCGGAACAACGGCAGTTGAGGAGCCGGCGGCTTTCGTCCACGTCCCACAGCCACACCCCCTCACGCCGGCCTGGCACAAAGTCGAGCCCCATCTGTTTGAAAACGGATACGCGGCCTGGATTCACGTAGCGGGCGTAGTCTTCGATGATTTGCGCTTTGGATTGTTGGCCGATGAACATGCGAATGCCTCCCTTGCGTGAAAATGTCGGCCTATTGTAGCATAACCCGCAAGATTGAGCATAGTTACGCCCCCGGCGCAACGAGGACATCCTTCAGCGCAAGGGGTCAGGGCTTTTCAAAGGATTAACCCAGGTGACAGTCACCTTGCTCGCGCTAGTGCCAGGCACAAACGCGGTTGAAACCGCTCCTGCAGGCCTGACGGCCAGGCGTCCACCTCCCGTGGACGCCGGCGCGTCGGCGCCGGCCGACGCCTCGGCCTGGGGCCTTCAGGCGCGACATTAGTCGCTATCGCCTGATGCCGGGCCAGATAAAAGACGCATCCTGCCATAGAATTGAAATGCACCCAATGGGTGTGGCAGGTTTGCCAATGAAAACGAATGTGTTTATAATGTGACCGAGTCTCTTGGGCAGGAACACATAGATCGCTCGGTGATAGATTTGTGATGCGCACCCACCTCCCCTGGATTTTCCCAAACGGGATAACCTCTCCACAACTTGAAGCGCCGTGAGCGACACGGGCAGCTAAAGTTTATGCCTTCTCACCTTAAAGTACTTTCCATTTTCGGCACCCGTCCTGAGGCTATCAAGATGGCCCCCGTGGTGAAAGCCCTCGAGGCTCGTCCTGATTGGATCGAATCGCGGGTTTGCGTTACCGCTCAGCACCGGGAGATGTTGGACCAGGTCCTTGAACTTTTCGATATGATCCCCGACTACGACCTGGACATTATGGGGGAAGACCAATCCCTGGCCCAGGTGACTGCTTCGGTTTTCGCCGGTTTGGACCCGGTGTTGACCGCCGAGCGTCCCGACTGGGTGCTGGTGCAGGGGGACACGACGACGGTTATGGCTGCCGGCCTGCTGGCCTTTTATCACCGAATTAAGGTGGGCCACGTGGAAGCCGGACTCCGCACCCACGACAAGCATCGGCCCTTTCCCGAAGAGATCAATCGCCGGGTGGCCGGCGTCGTCGCCGACCTGCACTTTGCGCCCACCGCCTGGGCTCGCGACAATCTGCTGCGCGAGGGGGTGGCGCCGGAGGCTGTTTGCGTCACAGGCAACCCGGTGATCGATGCGCTGCTGATGGTCGCCGACAGGCCCTATGATCCGGGGACCGGACCCCTGGCCGGTCTGCCGTGGGAGCGGCGTATCGTCCTGGTCACCGCGCATCGGCGGGAGAACTTTGGCCGTCCATTGGAGGAGATTTGCGCCGCGCTGATCGAGATCGCTCGTCGCTACCCGGACGACGTGCACATCGTCTATCCCGTACATCTCAACCCCAACGTGCAGGGACCGGTGTATCGCCTGTTGGGAGGTGTGCCCAACGTCACCCTGCTGCCTCCCCTGGACTATCTGCCGCTGGTACATTTGATGAAGCGTTGTACCCTGGTTTTGACCGATTCGGGCGGCATTCAGGAGGAAGCGCCGGGACTGGGCAAGCCGGTGCTGGTGCTGCGTGAAGTGACCGAGCGGCCCGAAGGGGTGTAGGCCGGCACGGTGCGGCTGGTGGGCACCAACCGCGAGCTCATTGTGCGCGAGGCCAGTCGTTTGCTGGACGACCCGGCCGCTTACCAACAGATGGCCCAGGCGGTGAATCCCTACGGCGACGGCCACGCTGCCGAGTATATTGTGGATGCTTTGTTGTAGGCAGGCGCGCAAGACCATCCAGTTCTGCCCCTCGTTTAGCACTTGTCCATCTTTAGAGCGCAGATCAGGCGCAAAACGGCTCCTAAACTCCAAAGTTATTTTTGGACAAGTACTTAGCTGCGCAAGCACCGTGTTGCGTTTTGAGGGTATGGGAGAGTGACGCTGACATGGCAAACCCTTACGTCGCTTACTGGAAACGACAACAGGCCATACGCCAGCGCCGACATCAAAGGTTAGCCCGGTCAGCCTGGCGCGACCTGGACCGAATTGTTCAGGCCTTAAGGGAAAACTACGGCGTGCAGCGGGTGGTCGTCTTCGGTTCTCTGGTCAAGGGACGCTTCACTGCTGAATCTGATATTGACCTGGCTGTGGCCGGCCTTGCGCCAACGGACTTCTTTACCGCCTACGCTGAAGTAAACCGTCTTTCTCAGTTTAAAGTGGATTTAAAACCTTTGGAAAGCTTGCACCCTCACTTCCGCCAGCGCGTTTTGACGCAAGGAGAGATAATTTATGAAGCACCTGACGCCGCCCGAACTGAAAGAGATCGCGCTGGATATTGAGGTTGAGTTAAGGCAACTGGCTCGCCTGAGAGAAGAGATCGAAAAGGTGGATCAGCTTATCGCTGCTTCACCGGAACTGGCTGACATTCTTTACGAAAATCAAGGCCTTAAACTCCACAACTTTTACACCGGCTGCGAGCGAATTTTTCGAATCGTGGCTTCCGAGTTGAACGGCGCGCTACCAGCCGGATACGACTGGCACAAACGTTTGTTGGAACGGATGGCCTGGACCCACGAAGGCAGACCTCCTCTCATCTCCAGCCAGACGGCACGGTCGCTGGAGAAATACCTGGCTTTTCGCCACGGGATTCGAAACATTTACGGCTACGAGCTGGAAATAGAGAGGATAGCCCAACTGGTTGCGCAGCAAGCTATGGTATGGCAACAGTTTGAGGCCGAGGTGCGAACGTTCATCGCCTGGTTGAGGGAGACGGCGGATCAATTGGAGTGAAGGATGGCTACCCTGCATTATGCGCGTGAGTTTTTTGACCTGCCGGGATTGACCCGCAACCTGGCCCGGCACCGGGAATTGATCCGCACCATGACCTGGCGGGACTTCACCGCTCGCTACCGGGGCTCCTTTGGCGGGTTGTTCTGGTCTGTCATCCAGCCGTTGGTGATGATGGTCATCTATACCGTCGTCTTCTCCCTTTTTCTCAGGGTGAAATTCACCACCGATGCCAGCCCGCTCACCTTTTCGGTTTACCTGTTGTGCGGCCTGCTGCCCTGGAACGCCGTCAGCGAGGGCTTATCGCGCTCAACAAGTGTGATCCGGTCCAATACCAACCTGGTCAAGCGCGTGGTCTTTCCGCTGGAGATTTTGCCGGTGAACCTGGCCTTGACCGCCGCCATCCAGCAGGTGATCGGCTTTGTGCTGCTACTCCCTCTGGCCTGGTGGGTCAGCGGGCGGGTGTACTGGACTCTGCTGTTTGTGCCGGTGATCTTGGCCTTGCAGTTGTTATTCGCCATCGGGATAAACTGGATCGTGGCCAGCCTGGCCGTCTACCTGCCCGATATGGGGCAACTTGTCTCGCTGCTGCTCAGGGCGTGGATGTTTCTGACCCCCATCTTTTACCCGGAAGACGTGGTGCCATCGCAGGCGTTGATCATCTTTCGGCTCAACCCGATGGCCCGGCTGATCACTCTGTACCGAAATGCCTTTATGACCGGGATACTCCCCAGCCTGGATGGGTTCATCGGCGCGGCGATATTGTGCCTGTTGGCCTTTTTGCTGGGCTACTTTTGGTTTATGCGCACCAAGAAAGGCTTTGCCGACGTGCTATGAGGGACAGGGCAAAAGTGGAGTGATGGGAGAGATCAGAGGGGCCGAGTCTCGTCGTGAAGCGCTGGCGCGCATCTGTCAAATGTTCCACGTGGCTACCTTATACGTTTTTGGCAGCCGGGCCAAAGAAGCATTGGCGTGGGTGAAAGAAGAGGGGCAAGCCTTCAGGCGCGGGCCGTCCGATGTGGACGTTGGAGTCAGACCCATACCCGGGATGCCCCTTTCTGTGGAGGAAAAAGTTCGCCTGGCAATCGCGTTGGAGGATCTCTTTGACGTAGAGCGGGTGGACGTGATCTCTTTGCCAGAGGCCGACCCCTTCCTGGCGGCCAACGTCGTGCGCGGCGAACGTCTGTACGCTCGAGATGAGCACGAGGCCGACGAATACGATCTGTACGTCTTGCGGCGGGCTGGCGATCTGATCCCCCTGGAGCGCGAACGGATGGCTTTGATTTTGGGAGAGAAACGGTGACACCAGGTCGGATCTCCAGGCGGGTGGTGGTGGACCGCATCGCCTGGGTAGAGGCAACGCTCGATGACATCAGATCCCTTCCTCTGGACGATGATCAGACGTTTTTCGCGGACAGAAGGAATATCTGGACGGCAGAGTCCTGCCTGCGGCGTGGCCTGGAAGCCCTGCTGGATATAGGGCGACACATTCTGACCAGGGGTTTTGGTCTGGGAGTGAGTGAATACAAGGAAATCGCGCAGAGATTGCAGGAGCATAGCGTTTTGCAGGATGAAGAGGCAGACCTGCTGCGCATTCTGGCCGGCTATCGCAATCGCCTGGTGCATTTCTATCACGAGGTTTCCCAGGAAGAGCTGTATCGGATCTGTGCCCATCAGTTGGGCGACCTGGAACAAATTCTGAGTGCCTACAGACGCTGGTTGAGGGAACATCCAGATATGATAGACGAGGCTTTGTGAGTTGGGCCGACGTTGGAGAAGAGCTTGAGGACGGTCTGACGTATGCCCGTGGTCAGTGACACCTCGTTGACCTCGGGTTACTGGCCGACTTGATGAGCGAGAACAGGTAAATCCTGCCAAATTTGCGAGCTATCTGGAAAAACGATGAATGATGACATTGCCATTTCGGTGCGGGGCGTGAGCAAACGCTACCTGCTTTCCTGATCTTACCGGGCGGGAGTGAGATTCTTATGAAGACCTTAGACAGTGAAGTACTGGATGAAATCGTTCGACGGATTGTAGCGGCGCTGCAGCCTAAAAGGATTTACCTCTATGGTTCTCACGCTTACGGCCAGCCCTATGAGAACAGTGACGTAGATTTGTTTATTGTGACTGATCATTCTTTATTACCTCCGCACAAAAGAGCAGTGGAGGTTTATCGTGCACTGCGGGGGCTCCGTGTGCCAATTGAGGTCAAAGTGGTCACTGACGCGGAATTTGAGCGCCGTCGTCACTGGATCAGTTCCCTTGAGCGGATCGTAGAGGAAAGAGGAAGGATACTCTATGAATCCCCAGGTGGATGAAATTACAGAATGGCTTCAGAAAGCAAGAAACGACTTGTTGTCGGCGCAGATCCTGGTAGAGCATCGACCTCCAGTCTTGGACACGGCGATGTTTCATTGCCAGCAGGCGGTGGAAAAGACGCTTAAGGCTTTTCTGGTGTGGAAAGCTGTTCCTTTTGAAAAAGTGCATAGCTTGCCCTACTTGCTGGACCTGTGCGAAGCAGAGGAGCCTGACCTGGTATCCTTGCGCGATAGCGTGGAAGCTCTGTCACCCTTTGCGGTGGAAATTCGCTACCCTGGCGAGGTAATGGAGATTTCACTGCAAGAAGCGGTGGACGCCCTGACCACAGCGCAAGCCGTTTGGGACTTTGTCCTTGAACTTTTGCCACCTGGGCTTCGTATCTCGCTTGGACAAGAGGATTCATAATTCAGATAATGAGCGATGACATTGCCATTTCGGTGCGGGACGTGAGCAAACGCTACCTGCTTTACGACCGGCCGCAAGACCGGCTGAAGCAGAGTTTGTTTTGGCGTTTCGGCAAAAACTACGCCCGCGAGTTTTGGGCACTGCGCGGTGTAAGTTTTGAGGTGCGACGGGGAGAAATGGTGGGTATTATCGGTCGTAACGGAGCCGGCAAGAGCACCCTGTTGCAGATCATCGCCGGCACACTGCAACCGACCGAGGGCGAAGTGCAGGTCAATGGCCGGGTGGGGGCCCTGCTGGAACTTGGCAGTGGCTTTAACCCCGAGTTTACCGGGCGAGAGAACGTGTACCTCAACGGTGCTATTTTGGGCTTTAGCCGAGAGGAGATGGACGAACGCTTTGATGAGATCGCTGCCTTTGCCGACATCGGCGAGTTTATGGACCAGCCGATGAAGTTGTACTCTAGCGGCATGTTTGTGCGGCTGGCTTTTGCGGTGCAGGCATGTGTTGAGCCGGATATCTTAATTGTGGACGAGGCACTGGCTGTGGGTGATATTTTTTTTCAACAGAAATGCAGCACGCGGATGGAAAAGCTGCGTGCGAATGGTACAACACTACTGATAGTTTCACATAATATGAACACCATACAGACCCTATGTCGACAGTCAATTCTTTTAGATAAGGGCGAAATGATTTACTCTGGAGAAAGTGTTAACGCAGTGTTAAGATATCAAGCCCTTCAAGCTGGTGCAACCAGAACCGTTATTGATAGTTATCATCTCGAGTCAAGCATAGACGGTCATCCACGTGATACGGTTGAATTCCTGTCAAAGTGCCAATGGGTTAACGACACACCCACCGCCAAAAGCGAAACTGAGCGAGCAAAAATTTTGGGAGTGCGTTTTCAAAACTCCCAGGCTAAGGACACCCTCAGTTTCAAAATGGGGGAGCGAATGCGTGTACAGTTACTCATAGAGAGTTTCAGTGACAATGTTCGCCCAAGCGTTACTGTTGGCGTACATAACAGGTTTAACCATTTAGTATTCTGCGGTGGGGCTTATACTAAGGGCGTTGTTCCTCCTCTGTTAGGAATGCATGAGCAGGTCTTCTGCAACTTTGAATTCGAACTCGGCTTACAAGCTGGTGATTATACTATGGAGTTTGTCGTTGGTACCCAAGAAGGCCATAAGCCAAATACCGGGACTCCTTTTCATAAGACGCCACGAATCCCTATTTCTATCCTTTGGGATTATAACAGAGACCGGGCCCCTTTTCTGGGCGAATTTAATATGCCCTGCGACGTTGAGTACTATCGAGAATAGCCATATAAGAGAGGTCTATTTGGATGGATATTGTGGTTGTCACCTATGCCCCCGACATTAAACTGCTAAGACACTTCCTGGCCAGTTACGATTTATACTATCAATCAAAAAACAAGTTGTTTATCTTTGCGAGCCGGTCGGAACAGTATTTGCTTGAGCAAATTCGGCTACCCCAAAATACAACTTTGCTCTATAGAGATGATTATCCTGAGTTAGTAGGTACAACTGCTTACAGTCAACAACCTTACTTAAAAATGCTTGCCTATCAAGTGGCAACAACAGAATATTTCTGCATTATGGACTCGGATTTTCTATTTATCCAACCCACTTCTGATGAGGATTTTCTGCGTTGTGGAAAGCCAGTCTGGTTTTATCGTCCTTGGGGCGAAAACGAGCCTCCGCTGCGCTGGAGAAAACAATCTTAACTATTTGTTGGATGCAATATCGATTATCTTTACGGAGTTGTTCCCCAATATGTATTCAATCGCTCGATTGCATCTGATTTTGCCTCACGGTATCCACTCAAGAATATGCTCAATCGTAATGACATATTAGAATTTCAGATCTATGGTTGGTTTGCTCACACAAGATACAGTGATGATTATTGTTTCATCTTGGGCGATGAGAAGAGTACTATTCCTATTGCAGCCAAGGTAAACCAAATTCCACCAGATTACTGTCACTTGGACCCAACCTGCCGATACGACCAATTCAAATCATACAAGTATGTAGTCTTTTGGTCACATTGGGAATTAGCTGAAGATAAGATGATCGAATTCTTTGAAGATAGTCAAAGGGATCATTTTGGGAAAGTAATTGTTAAAGCTGACAGAAGACCACTGCTATTCGTCGTTCAGCAGGACGATATTACCAGCGGAAGAGTTTATCTAACAGGCGCTTTTTCTGACGGCTGGATGAAAAAAGAATCCAAATTCTTGGTCAGCTTGCCAACTAGTTGCCAATCTCTTGTTATCGAAATGATGGTCCCTGAAAACCCGAATGATTCAGGATGGCAACTTACTGGATCGGTTTCACTTGGTGATATGGTAAAGGAGAAGACTTTTGCTTTACAGCCAGGACTACATAAGCTCGTACTCAAATTTCCACCGGTTCGACTTAACACACTCACGGAGCTCCATATTAAGCTTGGTAAAGGTTTCTACTATCACGACATCTCCGACCCTCGTGAATTTCGCGCCCACCTGCGTAGTATATCTTGGTAACTCAAATAGATGTATGTTTAGTAAGCAATGATTTACAATAAAGGTGAAAATCTAGTTTTTTTGCTGTCACTACCCCGGTCTGGCTCTACGCTTTTGAGTCTGTTGCTGGGTAGCCATTCGGATATACTTTGTCCTCCAGAGCCCTGGTTCTTGCTCAAATTGGCCGCACTTACACAACCATGCTCTGTCGAGAACATTGTTGATGACGAATTGGCTGCAATTGGCACTAAAGAGTTTGTATCAGATGAAACATTGATTGAAGCTTCCCGGGCTTTTGCCATTACAGTCTACAACAGCCATTTGCAAACGGCGGGTAAAACAATTTTTGTTGACAAAACGCCTCGATACTACCATATTCTGCCTTGGCTTGACCAGCTTTTTCCCAAAGCCCAGAAGATTTGGTTAAAACGTAACCCGCTTGATGTAGCTTCCTCGTATAAGAAAACATGGGGTGCTGGCCCTGAAATAATTTTGGGGCAAAAAATTACTTCATTATCTTTTGATTTTGCAGTTGGCTTGTTTAAGCTGGCTGCCTACTTTGAGCTCCCTTCACCGTACAAGCTTGAGGTTCAGTATGAGAAGTTGGTAGAGACACCCCAAGAAACGTTGACCGATATTTGTGACTGGCTGGGGGTGCCATTTGAAGCAACTATGCTGGATTACGGGCAGAACCAAACCTTAATAGCAAGGCACAACGCTTCGACGATGGGTGACAAAAAAGCCTTAACCACCCACTTGGTGCATTCCCAATCTATTGGCAGATGGGTAGAAACATTTACGCTGCCAGAATTGCAGCAACTTATAGAGTTATTAGGCTTTGATATTTTTCGCCGCCTGGGATACAGTGATGTGATTGATTCTCTGCAATTGTTGGGGCTTCAAGCGCCTTCTGAGGCAAAAGCTGTAGAAATTAGAGACCGTATTGGTAGAAGTCGCATAAATAAGATTATGGAACTAAGAGAAGAGATAGAAATATTGCGGTCTAAATGGCAAGAAGCCGAAGCCGACCGTGCCGCTCGGCTGAAGGTCATCCATCAACTGAGTGAGAGGTTGCAAGCTAGCGAAGCTGACCGCGCCGCCCGACTGGATCAGATTAAAGCGCTAACCCAGCGTTTACAAGAGTCAGAAGCTGACCGGGCAGCACGGCTGGATCAGATTGAGAAGCTCACTCAACTTTTACAGAAGTCAGAGGCCGACCGTGCTGCCCGCCTGGAAGTTATCCAATCGCAAGAACAGATTATTCAATCACAAGAACGAACGTTGAATCGGCCACCCGTTAGACTGCTGCGCCGTTTGCGGTTGATTTAACCTCTTGACTGAAGGAAATTGTGTAACCTATGCCACGCATTGCCATAGACTTAACCCCGCTTCGTCCGGGGGGCGAAAATGGAGGGGCTAAACTTCTGGTCTTGCAACTTTTGGCCGATTTCCAGCGCCTGACTCATCCCTATGACTTTTTGTTGCTTACGGCCGGCTGGAACCACCACGAACTGGCCGCATTGGATGGGCCAGGCTTCGAACGATTGTGCGTGCTGCCTGGGGAGGCCCCGCCAACTAAACAGGCTGCCGTTGGAAACTACGAGCGCCTTGACCAAATGTTACACCGCCTACGCCAGGTGTTGCCCTCGCGGATCATCTCTCTGCTATTGCCACCTGCCAGACAACTCAAACAGAGATTAGGTCGCGTGCCCAGGCTGCCCCCTCATCCTCACGTGCCCAATCGGTTATTGCGGGCGCACGGGGTTGATCTGTTGTTTTGCCCTTTTACAGCGCCAACCTATGCTGAACTTGGCATCCCAGTTGTTTCCATTGTTTACGATTTGCAACATCGTATCTATCCCCAATTTTTTGACCCGCATGAGGTTGCCGGTAGAGATGCCATTCTGGAACAATCGAGTCGGCGGGCCGATGTTATGATTTGCATCTCAGAATACACTCGCCAAACCCTGGTGACTCACCTTGATGTTGTGCCCGAACGAACCCATACGGTGCATATTTGTATTCACTCCCGCTTAAGTGAAGTTGTTCCACCACCGGATACGCTATCGGAACTTCAAATTGGCACACAGCCCTATATGTTTTATCCGGCCAACTTCTGGCCTCACAAGAATCATCGGATGTTGTTGACGGCTTACAATATCCTGGTCCGGCGCAACCCAGGCCTTAAACTGGACTTGGTTTTTAGCGGCGCGCTGGCTCAACCGGAGAAAGAACTGCGCGCCACTGTGGAAGCGATGGGACTAAAGCAAAGAGTTCACTTCTTGGGTTATCTATCTGATGAGCAATTGGCTGCTGTATTTCGGGGTTGCCAGTTTATGATTTATCCTTCTTTGTACGAGGGGTTTGGCATTCCGCTCCTGGAAGCTTTTGCCTTTGGCAAACCGGTATTGTGCAGCAACGTAGCCAGCTTGCCGGAGATTGGAGGTGAAGCCGCGTTATACTTTGATCCTCGCAAGCCAACAGCAATTGTACAGGCTATAGAGGCACTGCTTAATCAACCGCAACTGGCTGAGGATTTGGTACAACGGGGTTATCAACAGTTGGCCAAATTCCGGCAGGAAGATATGGTTCGTTATTATTTGGAGATATTTGACCAGACTTTGCGAAAGAGCAAAACCATCACCGATGGGCTGGCGGGTGTTTTCGCGGACGGCTGGCTTGGTCAGGAGGTGGAAATTAGCTACAGCGCTCACGATGATGCACGTATTTTGGAACTAAAGTTGGCTGCGCCCGCCTGGTTACCTCATCGCAAAATCACTCTCCGGTGCGAAAATAGTACGACTTCGATGGATCAATGGAGCCTACCGCGAGGACAAACGATCACTCTTCGCCTCCCTCTTTCGCCTGAGGGTGGGCATATTATTTTACACGCCTCGCCTGTTTTCAAGCCCAGCGAACATATGAACTCGAGTGATGAGCGTTGGCTAAGTTGCCAGTGCCAATCCTGCCAAATTGTTGCTCCTGATGGTTCCCTGCAGATACTTTTTCGGTCGGCCGAGGATTGAAACGTTACAATGTCGTTGACCATCAGTGTGATTACACCTTCCTACAATCAAGGCCACTTCATCGAGCGTACCATTCAGAGCGTCTTGTCCCAGGGTATCCCCGACCTGGAATATATGGTTTGCGATGGGGGTAGCACTGATGAAACCATAGATATTCTGCGTCGGTACGAAGGCCAACTGCGCTGGATTTCAGAGCCAGACGGAGGACAGGCCGATGCAGTCAACAAAGGCATCTTAAATACATCTGGCGATGTGATTGGCTGGTTAAATTCGGACGATATTTACTATCCGGGCACTTTACGCTTTGTACTGGACTTTTTTGAACAGAACCCGGCCGTAGAAGTGGTCTACGGTGACGCCAATCACATTGACGAGTATGGCGCGGTCATAGAACCTTATTACACCGAAGATTGGGACTATGAGCGACTCAAGGATGTGTGCTATCTATGCCAGCCGGCCGTTTTCTTCAGACGGCGGGTGGTGGAAACAAAGGGCTTGCTTGATCCCACCTTGCGCTACTGTATGGATTACGAATATTGGCTGCGTCTGGGCGCCGACACAAAATTCGTCCGTCTGAATCGCGTGCTGGCCGGTTCGCGGCTATACGATGCCAATAAAACGCTGGGCAGCCGTGTGGCTGTGCATCGTGAGATCATTGAGATGACGAAAAAGCGGCTGGGCCAAGCGCCCCAGCGCTGGATTTTTAACTATGCCCACGCTGTTGTGGATGCCAGGGACTACAACCTCCAGATACCGGCGGAAAAAATCAAATATATGACTTTACTTATCTCCGTTTCCACCATCTCCTTTCTTCGTTGGTATCATTACGTCCCGCTTGATGCTATGCAGACGATGTGGGGCTGGGTAGTCGATCCCCTGTATCATACGTTGCGGGGGTGGCTAAACCGATGAGAATTGGCTTTGATGTAAGCCAAACCGGGTCGAATAAGGCCGGCTGTGGTTATGTTGCCTACTCGTTAATTCAACACCTGGCCCGGCTTGATCACGATAACTATTATATCCTGTATTCTAATTTTGGTCCCGATTTTTGGGATGCCGATCATAAACGAAACACCTTTCAAACCCGGCAGGCTAATTTCGAGCGGCGCTTCACCGAGTTCTCCCATAGCCAGGCCAGGGTTTTCTGGTCAAACCCCGCCCCAGGTTTTGAAGATCAATTGGGCAGGCCCGATGTCGTCCACGCCAATAACTATTTTTGCCCAAAGGGCTTGCGCCATGCCCGCCTGGTTTACACGTTGTATGATTTGGTATATGTAGAGCATCCAGAATTTACCACTGAGGCAAATCGGCTGATCTGTTTTAACGGGGTATTTGAGGCCAGTTTGCGTGCGGATATGATCATCTCCATCTCTGAATATTCTAGACGTCACTTTTTGGAGATCTTTCCCCACTATCCGGCCGAGCGGGTGCAGGTACTACACCCGGCCAGCCGCTTCTCGCTGACAGACGATGTTGATGAAAAGGCCGGGCAGGTCAAAAAGTTGCCTGCAGGAGAATTTTGGCTGTCGGTGGGCACGCTGGAGCCGCGCAAAAACCTGCGTCGCCTGTTGCAAGCCTACGCCCGCCTGCGTCACGAAGGGTTGACCGACTTACCGCTGGCAGTGGCCGGGGGTAAAGGCTGGCTGGAGGAAGACTTGCCAGATTATATCGCCGGCCTGGGCATTCAAAACGACGTACACCTGTTGGGGTATGTCAACGACGCTCAACTGCACTGGCTCTACCGTCATTGTTTCGCCTTTTTGTACCCGGCTTTGTTTGAAGGGTTTGGCATGCCGGTGCTGGAAGCGATGAGCCTGGGCGCGGCGGTGATTACCTCCAATGTGACCAGCCTGCCAGAAATCGCTGGCGATGCGGCGCTCAGTGTAGACCCTGAGGATGTTGAAGCAATGGCCGAGGCTATGCTTCGCCTGCAAAACGATAGCACTCTCCACGCCGATTTGCAACGGCGTGCCCTGGCTCGATCTAAACTTTTCTCGTGGGAGAAGATGGCGCGGGGGGTGTTAGATGTGTATGAAGAACTTGCGTAGTAGAGGATAGCTACTGGTCATCCTTGACCTCTGATCATTCCGACTGTTTGAGGTGTCAGCGATTAGGTGATAGGTGCTGCCTGCTATCCGTCAAAACATCGTGGAATCGCCCAAAATGCTTAGAACTACATAGATGTAAAGTTGGTAATACCTACAATAGCACAGCAGAAAAGGAGAGTTAAGATGGGTTTACTTCGAAAAGCTTCTAAAATTGCTGGAGGAATTCTATTTGGCAGATTGATTCTGTCATATCTTGACCCCGGAAGCGGTAGTTTGATTATACAACTGCTCTTTGGTGCTCTATTGAGCACCCTATTCTTCGCAAAAGTGTTCTGGGGTAAAATCAAAGGCATTTTCGGGCGATCAGACGAATCTACCGACGAATCGCTGCAATAGCAACTCGCTACATTTTGAGAATGGAGAATCAAGAACAAGGTGACTAACGATCGAAGGATCTTGGCTTCCTTCCGAGACCCAAGTGGCTTCATCTTTCGACACAACGGCTTGCTTTATCGCCAAATCAACGTGGTCTACAAGGACAACTACGATCATCTGATCAGTTCGGGCTTATATCAGCGGCTCGTGGAGGCTGGGCTACTGATTCCCCATACTGAAGCCAGTCTTGAATTGGCTCGGTCTGGCGATGCCTACAAGGTGATTCAGCCGCAACCTATAGAGTTTATCTCATACCCCTATGAATGGAGCTTCAGCCAACTAAAAGCGGCGGCGCTGGCGACACTCGAAGTGCAGAGAATAGCGCTTGAGTTTAATATGTCACTAAAGGATAGCAGCGCCTACAATATCCAGTTCTTAAATGGAAAACCGATCCTCATAGACACGCTCTCCTTTGAGCATTATCGGGAGGGGACAGTTTGGGTACCTTACCGCCAATTCTGTCAGCATTTTCTCGCTCCACTCGCTCTGATGGCATATAAAGATATCCGTCTCAATCAACTGCTGCGGGTGTTCATTGATGGCATCCCGCTCGATTTGGCGGCCAAATTACTACCTGTCCGTAGTTACTTCAGCTTGCCTTTGCTTTTACACATTCATCTCCACGCCAGAAGTCAGCAGTATTTCAAAGACAAAACAGTGAACGGCACAACGGCCAAACGGGGCATAAGCCGAAAAGCGTTGCTAGGGCTGCTCGACAACCTGGAAACCGGTGTCAAGAAGCTTCATTGGAACCCTAAGAAAACTGCCTGGGCGAATTACTACCAGGATGACAGCTACAGCGCAGAAGGAATTAAGCACAAGCGACAGCTCGTAGCAGATTTCATTAAGATTGCCAACCCCAAAACAGTATGGGACTTGGGCGCCAACACGGGTTTGTTCAGCCGGATTGCCAGCCATCAAGGGATTCCAACCGTTGCATGGGACGTCGACCCAGGGGCCGTAGATATCAGTTTCCGTCAAACAGTAAAAAATGGTGAAACCAACCTATTGCCGTTACTGCTTGACTTAACAAACCCCAGTCCTGCTATCGGGTGGAACACCCAAGAACGAATGTCTTTTGTAGAACGCGGACCTGTCGATCTGATTCTGGCCCTGGCCCTCATCCATCACCTGGTCATCTCGAACAACACCCCCCTTGATATGGTCGCCGGTTTTCTGGCTGAGTTATGTGATTGGCTCATCATTGAGTTCGTGCCCAAAGGGGACCCGAAGGTACAAAGACTGCTGGCGACTCGGGATGATATTTTTCCCAACTACACCCAGCCAGGTTTTGAAGTGGCCTTCGGTCATTATTTTACCATTCAACGTACTGAACCTATTAAGGATTCCTCGAGAGTCTTATATTTGATGAGAGAAAAACGCTATGCAGACTAAGCGCCGACAGATTATTGTTTACCCCTTTCTCTTCGCCGTCTATCCGCTGCTTCACTTGTATGCTACCAACATTGAGTTAATGGCATTTTCAGAAATCCTTTTACCTTTAGCTTTGATCCTTGGTGCAACTGCTGTTTTATACTTAGCAGTGAATTGGTCTCTTAAAGCGAACACGAGGGCAGGAGTCATTACAACTGCAATAGCTTTTGCTGCTTTGTACTACGGTTATTATTATGATGAAGTTTTTAGGAGGATTTCTCCTGATCCTAATTTTGTCAATGTTGAGCCCCGACATAACTATTTGCTACCTTTGTGGATTATCTTCTTTGTCTTTATTATCGCTCTGGCAGTGTGGAAACTTAATACACAGTCCAAGGTAGATGGATATTTGAATTTCTTGTCTGTTGTGCTAGTTGTGATGGCTTTGATTCCGGTTGCGCAATCTTATTTTGATCAAGCTAAGGCATCAGAACATTTGGTAGAGATGCCTACTCCAACAAAGGGACGTAGCCTCAACTCTCGGGTTAGATTAGATGCGTTGCCAGATGTGTATTATATTATTCTCGATGGGTACGCTCGAGGTGATGTTTTACGTGATTACTACGACTTCGACAATAGTGCATTTATTAACTACTTGACTTCAAACGGTTTTTATGTTGCCTCGGAGAGTCATAGCAACTATGCCCAAACGAGTCTGTCTATTCCATCATCCTTGAATATAGATTATCTGGATAACTTGGGTGTTCTAGAAGATAAGTTGAGCGACAGGGAAAAGACCAACAGGTTAACATTCTTGGCCCACGAAAACTACTTAACAAGACAGTTTAATGACTTGGGATACACAACGATCCACTTTGGTTCCGAGTTTAGGCTCACAAATTATAGCGAACAGGCGGATATTAACCATCCGTTTCGCGGCAGAAGTGAGTTTACTAAGGTTTTTTTAGGAACGACCATATACAAAGCCTTTGATCTGTTTACAAAAGATCGTAGAGAAGGTATCCTCGATACGTTTAGTAAGTTAAAAGAAGTTCCCAAGATCAAAGACCCAACCTTCACTTTCGCTCATATTGTGGCTCCGCATCCACCATATGTATTTGATCGTGAGGGCAACTTTACAGGGGTTGAGTACTATGAAAATGTAAATGGCAACGTCTGGCTACCTAAGCAGGCGTACACCGATCAACTTTCTTACGTTAACCATCTGACAGAAGATCTCATCGACAGTATTCTTGCTCAGTCCGAAACGCCACCGATTATTGTCCTTCAAGCAGACCATGGGACATGGTCCGGCTGGATAAAATCAAGAGAAGCCTTGCCAATATTTAACGCCTATTATCTGCCAGGTGGTGGTGAACAGTATTTATATCCATCCATAACGCCTGTCAATTCTTTTCGATTGATTCTCGATTTCTACTTTGGTACAGATTTAGGACTGCTCGAAGACCGGAGTTACATATCAAGTTATGTACTTAGGTTTGATATGTGTGAGTCTGATGGCATTTTCCCTGATATTACAGACCCAGATATTTGGGCGTTGAGCACAACAAGAGCGTTGGAAGAGCATAATTACCGCTTGTCAGTAGAGGATTGCGACTTTGAAAAGCTTCTCCAAGCTAACGACGGTTTTCACAACCTTGAGCGAAGTGCTGGCTATTATCACAGGTGGGCTGGACCGTCACTGTATTTACAATTCCCAGTTGAGGTAAATCAGGACTATATATTTCGCGCGTGGGTCAGGTATGGCCTGTCCGATGAAAATCAGGAAGTGCGTTTGCTGATTGATGGCGAACTTATAGACTCGACAACTGCTCCCCTTGGCGATGGGGTGATTACGTTCTTTATCCCTGCTGAGCGGATCCATACAAAACCATTTGTCAAGGTTTTGATTGAGCATAGCAATCAGTTCAAGAACCTTAATGGGGATCCACGTGTATTGAGCCTCGCATACCATTGGATCGAATGGGTTCCTTCTTCGAAATTATTAGGTGTCAGCCAGGCAGGGCCGGCAAATCATCCTCTGGTAATGGTAGATCCATCTCTTACGGGAACAGTGGGTATAGACCCACAACTCCAAACACCACCTTGGGGAATAGAAGTTTATGACGATGCTAGTTTGCTATGGCTGGGATATGGTGAGGAGCAAGGATTGGGGGGTACATTCTGGGCAACTGAACGCCAGGCAATTCGAGCCATATTTGAGGTTGAGCCAGGGCCGGCCCGGCCAGATGCTCAGCGCACTGTCGAGGTGGTCCTTCAAAACCAGGCTGGCACGCAAAGGGCCCGCCGGCAATTTGATCAAGCAACCGACCTCACTTTTATCGGTGAACTCCAACCAGGTCGCAACGATTTTCAATTCATCGTGCTGGATGAAGCCACCATCCTCGAACAACCTAACGGGGATACCCGCCCCCTGCTGGTTCTCCTGCGCCAGATTACCGTGAAGCCTTTAACAGAGGATTAACGTTTGCACGTCTGCTTTTCATCAGTCATAACAAATCCTGGACTTTGGCCATTTTGAGGAGTGAGCATCCCTGGATGCGAACAGGGCTACGAGATACGGCACGTGGGCGTGCCTCACTCCACAACATATAAGGGGTATTGCCAGATTGGCCAAAGTCCAGAAATCAACAACCGAGGGGTCTTGATGCCACAATTTGGATGGACCGACCAACGCATCCTCATCACCGGCGGTGCCGGCTTCCTTGGTTCGCACCTGATCCGGGCGC
This sequence comes from Chloroflexota bacterium, assembly GCA_024276515.1. Lineage (GTDB taxonomy): Bacteria > Chloroflexota > Anaerolineae > 4572-78 > NAK82 > JAJRXB01. The sequence goes on along the minus strand of JAJRXB010000341.1, from coordinate 10,332 downwards.
TGCAGGCCCGGGGTGTGAACCTGGATCAAATCACCGTTCCGCGCAGCGCCGAGCTGGACCTGCGTCGCTGGGAAAATTGTCGGGCAGCCGTCGAGGGGCAGGACGTCGTCATCCACCTGGCAGCCGTGGTGGGTGGCATCGGCATCAACCGCGAGAGGCCCGGCGAATTCTTTTACGACAACCTGATGATGGGCACCCAATTGATGGAAGCCGCCCGGCAGGCCGGGGTACAGAAATTCGTGGCCATCGGCACCATCTGCGCCTACCCCAAATTCACCCCCGTCCCCTTCCGCGAGGAGGACCTGTGGAACGGCTACCCCGAAGAGACCAACGCCCCCTATGGGCTGGCCAAGAAGATGCAACTGGTACAGGCCCAGGCCTATCGCCAGCAGTATGGTTTCAATGCCATCTACCTGTTGCCGGTGAACCTCTACGGGCCGGGTGACAACTTCGACCCTCGCTCGTCGCACGTCATCCCGGCGCTCATCAAAAAATGTGCGGATGCGGTGGAAAATGGCGACGACCACGTCGTCGTCTGGGGAGATGGCTCGCCGACCCGGGAGTTTCTGTACGTGGAAGACTGCGCCGAGGGGATCGTCCTGGCCACCGAGCGTTACAACGGGCCGGAACCGGTCAACCTGGGCTCCGGCATGGAGATTTCCATCAAGGACCTGGTGCACCTCATCGCCGACCTGACCGGTTTCCGGGGTGAGATCGTGTGGGACACCAGCAAGCCAAATGGCCAGCCCCGTCGTTGTCTGGATGTGAGCCGTGCCGAGCGTTATTTCGGCTTCCGGGCCAGAACCAATTTTGAAGAAGGCCTGAAACGGACCATCGCCTGGTATCTGGACCGGCGTCGCAAGGGGGTACTGTAGCCTTGTGAGAATCGGCGTCAATTGCTATTTTCTTCAACCCCACATCGGTGGGATGAGACAATATTTCATCAACCTTTTTCGTGAGTTGTTAATCCGTGACACGACTGATACCTTCGTATTCTTTTACTTTCCACACAACGTCCCCGAGTTAGCCAAACTTGGCACCGACCACTGGCAGGCTGACGCCGTTTTTTTGCAAAATATCGGGCAGATCAGACGACATCTGGCCGATCTGGACGTGTACTTCAGCCCGATCAACGGATTGCAGCCATTGCCTCTCCCGCCCATCCCTACGGTCATCACCCTGGCCGACACCCAAGATTTGTATTACCCCCAGTTCTTCACGCCACAGGACCTATTCTACCGGGACTGGTATCTCCGCGTCTCCAGCCACCTGGCTGATCGGGTGATCGCCATCTCACAGTTTTCAAAACAAACGATAGCTCACCACTATCGTCTGCGGCCAGATAGGCTGGTGGTTGCCTATCCCTGCGCTGATGAGCGATACTATCGCAGCGCCGAAGTGGCCAAAGCTCCCTCTCATCCTTTGCCAGAGACGTTTATCCTCTATCCGGCCAATCGGTGGCAGCATAAGAATCACGACGGCCTGCTACGAGCGATGCAGTTGCTCAAAGAGCATGAAGGACTTTCCATCAACGCTGTTTTTACCGGGAATGACGTGAACGGCGGGTATCAACTCAATGAGATGGCGGCCCGGTATGGGGTGGGCGATCTGGTGCATCAAATAGGCTTCGTGTCGGTGGAGGAGATGGCCTACCTGTACCGTCGGGCGCGCCTGTTGATATTTCCGTCACTGTTCGAAGGATTTGGCATCCCCCTGGTCGAAGCGATGGCCGTCGGCTGCCCGATAGCGGCAGCCAATCGCACAAGCTTACCGGAAGTCGCGGGCGAGGCCGCCCTTTATTTTGACCCCACCACGCCGGACGAAATCGCCAGGGCTATCAAAAGGCTTTGGTTCGACGCGACCTTGCGAACCCGGTTGATAGACTCTGGTTATCGGCAAGCCCGAAAGTTTTCGGTAGATCAAACGGTCCAGGCTCACCAGGAAGCCTTTGCCCAGGCGGCCCGGGCGTATTCATCACGACGCTATTGGTGGAATCTGACCGTGTATCAACCATATCACCTGTTGCGCGTCGGCTTGAAGCGGGTGTTGGGAGTTTACACCCGTCAGGTCGCCTTCGCCAGAAAGCAAAGCCTGTGGTAGGATAACGCTATGCGACCCCAATCGCCCTTGTTCAGCATCGTCACCGTCACCCTGAATTGCGCCGACGCAGCGCGACGCACCGCCCAAAGCGTGCATCGCCAAACTTTTTCGGACTACGAATACGTGGTCAAAGACGGCGGTTCGACCGATGGCACGGTAGACGTGTTGCGCGCTTTGGGGGTTACAACTGTGGTTTCTGCGCCAGACGGGGGTATTTACGATGCGATGAATCGGGCCTTGCCCCTTTGCCGGGGGAGGTACATCTGCTTTCTGAACGCCGGGGACACCTTTATCCACGAAAATGTTCTGCGGTCGGTGGCTGATTATATCGAGAAATTCCCAGAAGTGCCCTTTTTTTATGGCGACGTTTTGACCATGCAGCGCCATCCGATCTATGGAGCCGGCGACAACGGTCAGGGCCGTGTGTTGAGATTCCCCGATACCTTTGATCGCCTCACTGCCTTTCTGATCTCTATATGCCAGCAGTCGTGGTTTGTGAGCAGAGACCTTTACCTGGAGCGGGCGTTTGACCTATCTTTTCGCCTGAAAGCAGACCACGACTTCTTTTTTTTCTGGCTGTTGAAAAGGCAGATTGCCTACAAGCACATTCCAGAAGTCGTGGTGAGATACACGGCCGGCGGGCAGAGCGAGCTCCATCGATACGTCTTACGCCAGGAGCACAAACGTTTGTTGAAACGCTACTACTCCCCGTCGGAAAGGTTGCTGTTTTCTCTTTTTCAAAGATTCCGCCAGCTATATCGGGTGATGAATTTCTATTTGAGGGGCGTTCGCCCTACCCTTCCTCTCCTGGGACCTTGACCGTAATCCCCTCGAAGCGGGCAAAATGTTTGTGGTCAAAGGTGTATACCGTCCTCATTTGCCGGGTCAACAACCAGGCCGCGTTGTGGGCATCAATCCAGTCCACGTTCTTCTCGGCATACCAGGTGATGGCTCGCAATACCATATCCCCGTCCACGACCTCCAGGCCGGGCGTGTTCAGAATCGCCAACACCTTGTCTTTGACGTCGTCTCGGGGCAGTTGATAGAATGATTCCAGGGCCCACACAATCTCGGCGATGACCAGGCTGTTAGTAACCAGGACCATCTCCCCGGCGGCTGCGCGGCGAAGCAACTGCTCGACGGCGTCTGCCTGCTCCGGCACGTCGTTGGTCAGGTAGCGCAAGAACAGGTTGGTGTCGGCCAAGACGCGCTCAGGTTTCATCCTGGACGACCTTTCGTGCGTGGGTCTCGACTACCTGCTGCCGGATGGTCGCGAAATCCTGAGGCCCAGACACGGGAACACTGCCCCGCAGATCGAACAGGGTTTTGGTGAGCGGCTGCAAAATGATCTCGTCGCCCCGTTGCACAAACGCGATCCGATCCCCTTCCTGCAAGTCCAATTGGCGACGGATTGGCCGGGGAAGCGTGATTTGACCTCGACGTCCTACCTTCGTAATGATCACTGACTACTCCTCCATTTTCCGACAAATGACATTTCGTCCGACAATCAGGATTATATACGTCAAAAAGAGGGATGTCAAAAAAACCGGGGAGTGCAATAACAGGAGTGCTCACGATGCACCGTTTGCTTCTGTTCATCAGTCTGCTGCTGACCCTGGGCCTCGCGCCGGCCTTCGTCGAGGAATCGCTGGGCGGGCCGCAGCCCGAGGCGACGGAGCAACCCACACCCACCGGCACCGTCGTCGTCTGGCTGCCGCTCATCATGCGGGGCGAGAGCGTCCGCTTTGCCGTCATCGGTGATTACGGCCAGGCCGGCCAGGGAGAACTGGCCGTGGCGGATATGGTCAAGAGCTGGGACCCGGACTTCGTCATCACCACCGGCGACAACAACTATCCCAGCGGCGCTGCCTCGACCATCGACCGGAACATCGGCCAGTACTACCACCAGTTCATCTATCCCTACGCCGGGAGCTACGGGGCAGGAGCTACCACCAACCTCTTTTTCCCCTCGCTGGGCAACCACGATTGGTACACCTCCGGCGCTGCGCCATACCTGAACTATTTCACACTGCCCGGAAACGAACGCTACTACGATTTCACCTGGGGACCGGTGCGTCTGTTCGCCCTCGACAGCGACTCCCACGAACCGGACGGCGTGTCGAGCACGTCGGCCCAGGCCACGTGGTTGCAGAGTCAGTTGGCTGCCTCCAGCGCGTGCTGGAACCTGGTCTACTTTCACCACGCCCCCTTTTCGTCCGGGTTGCACGGTCCCACCACCTACATGCAGTGGCCGTACCAAACCTGGGGCGCCGACGCGGCCCTGTCTGGCCACGACCACACGTATGAACGCATTGTCCTCGACGGCTTCCCCTATTTCGTCAATGGTTTGGGGGGCTCCAGCAAATATTCGTTTGGATCGCCCGTGCCTGGCAGTCAGGTTCGATACAACGCCAATTTCGGCGCCATGCTGGTGACGGTCACCCGGACCACCATTTCCTACCAGTTCATCGCCATTGACGGCACAGTGGTAGACACGTACACCCAGAGCGGCGGGTGCGCCGAAACGGCGAATGATTAGTACTATAACCGCACTTCCCCTTTGGGGAGGGCAGAAGGTGACAGTCACCTGGGGCATCTACGGTCGTAGGATTAGGGTGTGTTCAAAACGAGTAGGGGCAGGCCGACCCCGTGCCAGGATGGTATGTGTCTGCCCGCTACAGGGCGAACAGACGCCCCCAAATTGAAAGCTTGGCTCGTGTATGAAAAGTGTGCCGACATGTCACCGCGAGCCGGAGGCGAAGCGGTCTCAGCCGTTGGTGAACGGGGATTGCTTCGTCCGTTTCACTCCCTCGCAATGACATATCACTTACTTTTCTACCACTACATTATTGGACACAATTGGACACAGAGCGACAAAGCGAGTAGAATGTAGGCAGGTTCAACTACGCACTATGCCAGGGGCAAATATTGCGTTTCGCGCGTCCCTGATGGGAAACCTTTTCACCTGATTGGATTGCCTTCAGTATGACGGCGGGAGGTGCTCCCTTGTCCACGAAAATCCTGTACATTGAGGATGCCAAAGATCAGGCCGATGCTCTGGCCGCGATCCTCGAATATCAACTCGACGACGTCGAAATTCAAATAGCCACCGATGGCCTGGAAGGCATCAACAAGGCCCGTGAGTGGGACCCTGATTTGATTCTATTGGACTTGATGATGCCTCGGACCGACGGCATCGAAGTCATCCACCGTGTGCGGCGAGACACGAAGATCGGTGACGTGCCCATCGTGGTGATTTCGGCCTGGGTCGGGCCCGGTTCGCAGTTGGGTAACATCGTCGAAAGGGCGGGCGCCGATGCCATCTTCTCCAAACCGGTAGAGGCAGAGCAATTGGTGAACATCGTGGCCCGATATGCCCGGCGCCGTCGCTCCGAGTGAAACAGTAGCGACCGGCAGCATCACAATTCCCCACAATTTTAATCTTAGGTTAATGCGTTTGTGGTTAAATACACACATACTAAATCGCAAATGTCACATCTCAGATACGAGATCATCGCCGGCCTGGTCATTTTGCTCATATGGCCGATGGTGGCGCATCCCGACCTCCAGGCTGCTGGTGACTCGTCGCGTCTCGCTTTCGCCGCCTATCGGCGCGGCCAGTGGGACCTTTACAGCGCAGATGAAACCGGTGCCGACTTGCGGCAACTGACCGACGATCCCTACGAAGACCGAGACCCGGCCTACTCGCCCGATGGAACGAAGCTGGCCTTTGCCTCGCGCCGGGATCGAAACTGGGACCTTTACATCCTGGACCTGACGTCCGGCCGGCAGACGCGCCTGACCGATCACCCGGCCTACGACGGCGCACCCGCCTGGAGCCCCGATGGGACGCAAATCGCCTTTGAATCGTTTCGCGCCGGCGACCTGGACGTGTGGGCAATAGATTTAGACAGCGGCGCGCTTTGGAATCTGACCGCCGACTCGCCGGCCGGCGATTTTGCGCCGGCCTGGAGTCCCGATGGAACCCGCATCGCTTTTACCTCCTGGCGGATGGGCGACAAGGACCTGTTTGCGCTGGATTTGGAAACCGGCGCGCTGGCCCAACTCACAAACAGCCAGGCCGCCGAGGAATGGCCCGCCTGGAGCCCCGATGGGACCCGGCTGGCTTTCGTCCGCAACTGGCTGGGCGAGCGCGAGGTTTATACGATGACCATCGCCGCCCCGCCCGCCGACGGCGGGCCGGTCACCCAAGTCACCTGGCTGGGACGAGACGACGGCCCAACCTGGTCGCCGGAGGGGGAGCGATTGGCGGTGCTCCACCGGCGCTTTGACGGCGAACAGCTTTTGTGGTTGACTCCCGGCCAAACGCACCAGTTGCCCACCCGCCTGACCGAAGTGGCCTGGCTGGATGGACGTCCCGCCTGGAGCGCCTCTGCCATCGACTACGGCACACCGGCGGCCGGGCTGAGCGACGCCGGACCTTCGCCCCTGTACGTGGAGGAACTGACCCCCAGCCAGAGTGGCAGCGGCGAACCCTGGGACCTGGTGCCGGTGGCCGGGTTGCGCCTGCCCACCCCGGCCATGACCCCCTACCTGAGCGACCGGGTGGACGACTCGTACAGCGCCCTCCGTCGCCGGCTGGCCGACGAAGTGGGTTACGACTTCCTGGGGCAGGTGTCGGAGGCGTGGCGTCCCTACGACTTTTTCAACGACACGTCGGAATACGCGAGCTGGCACAAAAGTGGACGCGCCGTGGACACCCTGTTCGAGTATCGCACCGACGACGGCCAGGTGATGGAGATCGCTCGCGACGACATGGGCGGCGAGACCTATTGGCGGGTCTTCTTGCGCTGCATCGATCAGAGTGGAGCCTGCGGCCGGCCCATCACCGTGAACACCTGGGATTACAGCTACCGGGCACGGGCCGAGCTTGCCCCCGACCAGGGGGGCATCGAAAAGCCGATGCTGCACGGTTATTACGTGGACTTCACCGCCCTGGCCCGCGAATACGGTTGGACCCGCATCTCCTCGTGGCACGACGACGACTTTAGCTGGACCTGGCACTTTAAAGCGTTTGAATACTGGCACTACCAGAAGACAGAGGGTCTGCCCTGGTACGCGGCGATGCAAGAGGTGTACCCGCAGTTCGAGCTGGACCGGTACTTTACCTACGATCAAATGCTCCAGGTGGGTGATTACCCATTTTTGATCGCCCTCAAAGGCGTTCCTTTGCCGGCCGATGCCCGGTTGTGGTGGTCGTCGGTGCGGCCATAGGATTGGGGGCTGGAGACTGGAGATTGGAGACTGGAGACTGGAGACTATGGAGGTAACAAACAATGACCGAATTGGCAACTCAAGCCCCATCTCAGGCCCGCAGCGGCGCGGCCAACAAACGCATCAAATTCATCATCGGCGGTGCGGTGATTGCCCTGGCGATTATCTACCTCATCTTCACCGCCACCCAAAGCACCGCCGCCTACTTTCTGACCGTGGAAGAACTGCACGACAAAGGGTCGGCCATTGTGGGCCGCAACGTGCGTGTGTCGGGCAAGGTGCTGGGCGATACCATTGACTTCAACTCGCGCGACCTGATCCTGCGCTTCGAGATCGTCGGCGAGACCGGGGAAACCCTGCCCGTCGTCTTCAACGGGCCCAGGCCCGACCAGATGCGCCACGACGCCGAAGCCATCGTCGAGGGCAAATTCGATGGGAATGTGTTTACGGCTCAAGAGCTTTTGCTCAAATGCCCCTCCCGCTACGAGGAAGGTGGCTTCACCGAGGAGAAAGTAGAAGCAGTTCGCTGATTTTCTGATTTGGAGATGGTGATGGCAAACGTTGGGTATGCTGCGTTATTGTTAGCCTTAATTTTAGCCGTATATGCGACCGTAGCGGCCCTGATCGGCGCGCGGCGGCGAGTGGCCGAGCTGGTGTTGAGCGCGCGCAACGCTGCCCTCGCCGTGACCGGATTGCTGACCCTGGCGGTGGTGATCCTGGAATATCTGCTCGTCATCGGGGACTTTCGCACCCTGTACGTGGCTGAAGTGACGAACCGGGCCATGCCCCTCTTTTTCAAAATGACCGCTCTGTGGGGCAGCCAGGCCGGGTCACTTCTCTTCTGGTCGTGGTTGATGTCCCTTTTCGGCGCCGCCGTTTTGCTGCGTAAGTGGGGCAAAATGCGCACTATGATGCCCTACGTCATCGCCGTGACGCAAATCACCCTGGTCTTCTTCATCGGCCTGATTTCGGGGTTGTGGGCCTTGCTGGCCGCCCCCTTCGAGGCGGTGGGGCTGGCCGGCGCTGGCCAATTGATGGCCGATATGATCAACGTCAACCCCTTCCATCAGTTGGGCTTCACCCCGGCCGATGGCAACGGACTCAATCCTTTGTTGCGGCACTGGGGGATGATCATCCACCCGCCGATGCTTTACCTGGGTTTCGTGAGCTTCATCATCCCCTACGCCTTCGCCATCGCCGCGCTGGTCACCCGTCAGACGGGAGACCTTTGGATCCGCACCACCCGCCGCTGGACGTTGGTCGCCTGGCTCTTCCTTTCGATGGGATTGCTGCTGGGGGCCTGGTGGGCCTATGGCGTGCTGGGCTGGGGCGGCTACTGGGCCTGGGACCCGGTGGAAAACGCGGCCCTGATGCCCTGGCTGACCGGTACCGCCTTTTTGCATTCGGTGATGATTCAGGAGAAGCGGGGTATGTTCAAAGTGTGGAACATGGTGCTCATTATGATGACCTACAGCCTGGTCATCTTCGGCACCTTCCTCACCCGCAGCGGCGTTATCTCGTCGGTGCACACCTTCGCCCAGTCGGGTATTGGCCCTCTCTTCCTGAGCTTCATCGGCATCATGTTCATCTTCTCCGTCCTTCTGCTCTTCGACCGGCTGGACAGTCTCAAAAGCGAGAACGAACTGGACTCGATGCTCTCACGGGAGGCGTTCTTCCTGCTCAACAACCTGTTGTTCCTGGCCATCTTCTTCGTCACCTTTTGGGGGACCATCTTCCCGGTGGTGTCGGAGTTGGTGGCGAAGCAAAAGGCCATTGTGGGACCGCCCTTCTTCAACCAGGTGAACGGACCGCTGTTCGCCGCACTGGTGGTGCTGATGGGGATTGCCCCCTTGATGCCCTGGCGACGGGCCTCGCGGGAGAAGCTGTTTCGCCTGTTGCTTTGGCCGGTGGTGGTAGGCCTGGGGGTGACGGTGAGCCTGTTCGTCGCCGGCCTGCGTAACCTGGCTATCATCCCCGGCACCCAGGCGCGGGTGTTGCCTGTTTCGCTCTTCTATGGTATCGTCGCCTTCACCGCCACCGTCATCCTGATGGAGTTTTGGCGCGGCACCCGTGCTCGTCGTCGCAGCACGGGCGCGAGCTACTTCCGCGCCTTTTGGACTTTGATAGGCCGCAACCGACGGCGCTACGGCGGCTACCTCATCCACCTGGGGGTGATTATGATGGCCCTGGGCATCATCGGCACCCAATTCTTCCAGGCGGAGACACAGCACAACGTGGCCGTCGGCGAGTCTTTTACCATCACTTCGCCTATGACCGGCGACGAATACACCCTGACTTACAATGGTCTGCGGTCGCTGCCCGCCCCCGAGGACGTGAGTCGAGTGGGCGCTACCCTGATCGTCAGCCGGGGGGGACGGGAGATCGGAGAGTTGCATCCCACCAACGACTTCTTCATCCCCCAGCAGCAGCCGATGACCATCCCTGCTGTGCGTTATTCGTTGATCGAAGACCTGTACGTGATCGTGGCCGGCTGGGAGAACGACGGCGTGACGGCCACTTTCAAGGCCTACGTCAACCCGCTGGTCAACTGGCTGTGGCTGGGTGGCTTCATCTTCATCCTGGGCACGGCCGTTGCCGCCTGGCCCGACCCGGCAGAGGATCGCCGCCTGGCGCTGACCGGCGCTCCCCGGCGCGCGGTGCCGGCGTCGTAGCGGGCCGATGGGAGGGTGAAACAGTAGATTCACATCCGTCCTTCGTCTACTTGTCACTCAGAGCGCGTCTGAAAATTCAGGGTTTAGGGTCCGTAGTAGCGACTTTAGTCGTTTTGGCTCAATAATACCTGCAATTAACGACTGAAGTCGTCACTACGAGCATTTTTCAGACACGCTCTCAATCACAGGACTTACGCACTTGACACTTGAGACTTCGGAAGTCCGCCAAAGCACTTTTGCCGACAGAGTTGCTGCGCACCGCAAGGCAATCCTGCCGGGTGAAACCCCCTTCGCAGACTTCCGAAGTCTGGTGAATTGATCACTG
>JAJRXB010000340.1 GCA_024276515.1 Chloroflexota bacterium | reverse complement strand
TCACCCCCATCGCGTCGGCCGTTTGGGGACTCTCGCCGATGGCGCGCAGGTGCAGGCCGGGGCGGGTTTTATACAAGAGATACCAGGTCAGCGGCACGAAAAAATACATCAAATAGACCAGCACGTCCTGATTAAAAACAGCCGGCCCAACCAGAGGAAGATCAACCAGGGCGGGGATGGCGATTTTTTCAAAGCGCGGACCCACCTGTCCCACCAGCGGCGTCCCGCCAGGCCCCATCCGTTGCCCCAGGAAGCTGGCCAACCCGGTTCCGAAGATGGTCAGCGCCAGGCCGGAGACGGTCTGGTCGGCGCGCAGGGTGACGGTGAGAAAAGCGTGGATCAACGCCAGCAGCCCACCGACCAATAGGGCGGTCACCACGCCGGCCCACACGCTCCCTGTGTGAAAGGCAGCAGCAAACGCGGTGACGGCTCCCATAATCATCATCCCTTCCACGCCCAGATTGAGCACCCCCGCTCGCTCGGTGAAGATTTCGCCCACGGTGGCGTAGACCAGCGAGGTGCCGGCCCGGATAGCAATGGCAAGGATGGAAACGAAAAGAGCTACGTCCATAATCTACCTCGTTGTGGTCATTAGCCCCGGAATCCCCATTCCCGGGGCGGTTTTCTCCAGCGGCTAACTGCTAATGGCTGGCCGCTGCCGGCTGACGGCCAATCGGTATCGAGCGAAGATGTCGCCGCCGAGCATAAAGAACAAAATAGCCCCTTGCAGCACCAGCGACATCGAAGCCGGCAGCCCCATCACAATTTGAATCTGATCTCCTCCCACCAGCAGCGCCGCCAGCAGAACCGCCACCAGGATGACGCCCCAGGGATTGAGCTTGCCCAGCCAGGCGACGATGATTGCAGTGAATCCGTAGCCCACGGCCAGCCCTTGTTGCAGCCGGTGCGAGATGGCCGACACCTCGGCCATGCCGGCCAGCCCGGCCAAACCGCCAGAGAGGAGCATTACCAGCACAATGTTGCGGGTGATGCTGACGCCGGCGTAGCGAGCCGCCTCTGGATTTTCGCCGATGAGCCGAATCTCGTAGCCCCAGCGAGTGCGGTCCAGCACCAGCCAGATGAAGGCGGCGGCGACCAGGGCAAAGACCAACCCCCAATGCAGCCGGCCGGCCAATCGGGGTAGCCAGGCGTATTCGGGAAACTGGGCCGTGCCCGGAAAGCCGAACCCTTGCGGGTCCTTCCACGGGCCGTAATAAAGGTGCTGAAGCCAGAGAATGGCAATGTAGTTCAACATCAGCGTGGTGATGATCTCGTTCACCTTCAGATAGGCTTTGAGCAGGGCCGGGATCAATCCCCAAAGGGCACCGCCCAGCACCCCGACGACGACCATCAACGGCAGATAGGCCCAGTGGGGGATGAAGGGAAACAGCTCCGGGAACCAGAGGGCGACCGCACCGGCGGCGAAGCCCCCCATCACCAACTGCCCCTCGGCGCCGATGTTCCAAAAGAGCATCCGAAAGGCGATGGAGACTCCCAGACCGGTCAGCATCAGCGGGATGGCTTTGACCAGCGTTTCGGTCAAGCTGTAAAACTGGCCTTCTCGCCACTGGGCCGGGGTGCCGAACGCGCCTTCCAGCATCGCCCGATACGTTTGCCAGGGATTCGCCCCGGCCAGCGCCAGCAAAATAGCCCCAAACAACAACGCCAGCACAAACGATGCCCCCGGCACCAGATAGGCGATGGTTCGAGAAGGTTCCAGTCGTTTTTCAAGCTTTACAGAAAAAGGCATAGCCCACTCCATAATCAAGAAATTCTTTGGCCGGGATTAGGGGATTTTTTGTACGCTCATATTGGCATAGTGTGCGCTAAGGCCCGGTAGTAGGGGCGAGGCATTCCAGAGGAGCCACCGTCGGGCAAATGGCTGCGGTCAATCACGGGGATTGGTCTCCCGGGACACAATGTCGGGAATGCCTCGCCCCTACCCAGCACTGTATTCCAATATGAGCGTTTTTGTAAGCTCCAAGGCGGTCTGCGACCGCCGTTGGTGAAAGTCGAGGGTCGCAGACCCTCTCCGAGCATAATCCTAATCCCGGCAGCAACGCTCACGCGGGTTGCCGTTGGCCGGCCATCATCAGGCCCAGTTGCTCCACGTCGGCGTCGGCGGCGTCTACGACGCCCATAATCTCCCCTTCGTAGATCACGGCAATACGGTCGCTGAGGCTCAGTAGTTCGTCCAGGTCTTCGGAGATGAGCAGGATGGCTGCTCCCCGGGCGCGCTGCTCCAGCAACGTGCGCTGCACCGACTCGGTGGCGCCCACGTCCAGCCCCCGGGTGGGGTGGACGGCGACTAGGAGCGCCGCGCCGTCGCGGAAAAGCTCCTGCCCGGCGGTGATCTCGCGGGCCAGGATGGTCTTTTGCAAGTTGCCCCCCGACAGCATCCGCACTGGCGTGGTCGGGCTGGGGGTGGTGATTTGAAAGGCCCGGATGAGCCGTCGCGCAAACTCGGCGATGGCATTTCGCACCAGGAACGGCCCGGACGAAAGCGGGGGACGCCGGTAGCCCTTCATGATCAAATTGTCGCTGACGGGCAGGTTGCCGGCCACCCCCATCCCCAGCCGGTCGCCGGGGACGTGGCTGACGCCGGCCTGGATGAATTGCCGCGGCGGCCGGTTGGTGAGGTCCTGGCCGCGCACCAACACTCGCCCGCCGGTCGTCTTGCGCAGCCCGCTGACCACTTCGGCCAGCTCCCGCTGCCCGTTGCCGGCCACCCCGGCGACTCCCAGAACCTCGCCGCCCC
>JAJRXB010000339.1 GCA_024276515.1 Chloroflexota bacterium | reverse complement strand
TAGTGGTAGAAAAGTAAGTGATATGTCATTGCGAGGGAGTGAAACGGACGAAGCAATCCCCGCATTGCAGGCCGGAGATTGCTCACCTGCACTTGCGTGCGGTGCAAGTGTCGCTTTGCTCGCAATGACATCTCCCCGTCACTTACAGTTTAACCACCACCGCCCCATCGTCGAAGCTACTGGCAACCTTCGCAAGGGTGGCTGACAGGGATGCCGGCCTATGCGACTTGGCGGTGAAAAGCCTCAGATTTGCCCAACAACACTCATCGGGGACACTACCGGGAGGTTATCGACGGATAAAGTGGCGGATAAGCGGATCACACGCTTGCGCGAGAGGTGACAGTCACTTTTAGCACAATGATCAGGTCAGAATTTGAAAAATCACCCCGTTTTTTGTGCCAGTTCAAGTGACTGTCACCTGCTTTTGCTTAAAAGGGAACAACTCTAATCAAGAGGAGAGCGATGACACACCGCGTTGTCTTTATGGGCACCCCTCAATTCGCTTTGCCTGCCTTGCAAACCTTGATCGAAAACTATTCGGTCGTTGGGGTGGTCACTCAACCCGACCGGCCCCGCGGACGCGGGCGCAAGCCTCAACCGTCGCCCGTAAAAAAGCTGGCTCAACAGCACAGACTGCCCGTGCTACAGCCTGCGTCATTGCGCGACCCCGAAGCGCTGGCCGAATTACGAAATCTGAGACCGGACGTGATCGTGGTGGCCGCTTTTGGGCAGATTCTCCCCACCACCGTGCTCGACCTGCCGCCGGCCGGGTGCATCAACGTGCACGCCTCGTTGTTGCCGCGCTGGCGGGGCGCGGCCCCGGTGGCCGCCGCCATCCTGGCCGGCGACGACACCACCGGCGTCACCATTATGAAGATGGACGCCGGGCTGGATACCGGCCCCATCTTGAGCCAGCGATCGCTGGCCATCACTCCCCAGGACACGCGCGAATCGCTCACCGCCCGGCTCGCCCGGTTGGGTGCCGACTTGCTGCGCGATACGTTGCCCGACTGGTTGGCCGGGGCCATCGAACCCCGGCCCCAGGACGAGTCGCTGGCGACCTACGCGCCACAGATCAAAAAAGAGCAGGGACACATCAACTGGCGTGAGCCGGCCGACGACATTGCCCGGAAGGTGCGGGCGTTTTATCCCTGGCCCGGAGCCTTCACCCATTGGCAGGACAAGCCGCTGAAAATTCTGCGTGCCGTCGCTGCCACAGAGCCTCTGTCGGGCGAAGATGACCGGCGACCGGCGACCGGAACGGTCATCGCCGGACCCGACGGCCCGGCGGTGGTGACAGGCCGGGGCGTGCTTCACCTGTACGAGGTGCAGCCCGCCGGCCGGCGTCCGATGCCGGCCGATGCCTTTGCTCGGGGTGCGCGGGGCTTCGTCGGCGGTCGCCTGACGTGAGCGAGCCGCGACGCTTCTCACCAGAATTGTTCCCCTTTAAGCAAAAGCAGGTGACAGTCACTTGACTGTTACCTTTGGCGTAAATTTATTTGGGAACAACTCTACTTTGCCATCTGCTGGCGCGTCGTGTATAATGAGAACGAGTAGCAGGCACTAACAGGCAATCGAACGACAAACAGCAAGTAGCAGGTAACAGGTAGCAGGAACAAGCAACCCATTCTGCTACTTGCTGCCTGCTACTTGTTACCTGGTGAGATGGCAGTGGACAATGATGTCTATTCCCCAAATGGAATCTACGAGCGTTGCCGGGGCTTGACCGCCGAGGATATTGCGTTTCTCAAGGCCGTCGAACGCCAGATGCCGATTGTCGCCGATGTCAGCCGGGCCGACATCTTGCTGTATGGCCGACTGGACACCGGTCGGGCGATTGTGCTGGCGCACGCCCGGCCCCATTCAATCTCGCCCATCCACTCCCGCCTGCTGACCGGCCAGGAGGTGAGCAACGAGCACGAACCCTTGATCATTCGCGCCCTGGAGGAAGGCCGCTCCAAGCAGGGGGGACAGCGGTTGATCGCCGACGGCGCGCCGGTGATCAAACAGGTTTACCCCTTACGACGACCAGGCGACAAGCGGGTGATTGCCGTTTTCAGCGTCGAAACCAACCTGCTGGAGCACGAACGACACCGCCGGCGCAACCTGGTTTTCCAACAGGCGCTCCTCCAATTGCAGATGATGGCTCAACGTGCTCAGTTGGTCGGGGCCGAGACGCTGAGTCCGTTCGGGGAACACGACGGCATCATCGTCGCCGACCGGGAGCGGGTGATCCGCTACGCCAGCGGTATCGCCACCAATCTCTATCGCCGTATTGGCTACCCGGGGGGGCTGCTTGGCCATCACCTGAGCGACCTGGACACAGGCGACGACGAGTTGGCGCGGGCGGCTTTGCGCCAGCGTCGTTGCCTGGAGCAAGAAGAGGAAGCCGGCGGGCGCTATTGGGTGAAGAAGGCCATCCCCCTGCTAAATCTGGCCCACCCCCCGCACATCTTGAGCTGGATAAGCCGGCAGGGGACGACCGAAGAGCCGAGTCACGTCATATTGCTGGTGCACGACTCGACCGAAATCCGTCGCCAGGAACAGGAACTCCGGGTGAAGACGGCCATGATCCAGGAAGTGCACCATCGGGTCAAAAACAATTTACAGACCATCGCGGCTTTGTTGCGCTTGCAGGCGCGTCGGATGCGTGACGAGGAGGCGCGTCTCGCGATAGGAGAGGCCATCTCGCGCATCCTGAGCGTGGCCGTCATACACGAGTTTCTCTCGCACCAGGATTCGCGGGTCATCAACATCAAAGACGTGAGCAATCGCATCCTGACCCAGATGCGCCAGGGAGTGCTCGGCCCCGACAAGCACATCCGCCTTGAGTTGAGCGGGCCACCGATTTACCTGCCGGCTCGCCAGGCGACCGCTTGTGCTCTGGTCATCAACGAGTTGTTGCAAAATGCCGTGGAGCACGGATTCAAAGAGCGCAACGTGGGCCGCGTGTGTCTCACTTTGCAGGACGAGGGAGATACCGTGGTCGTCCGCGTCCGCGACGATGGCCGTGGACTTCCCGATGATTTCAGTATCGAAACCGCTGACAGTTTGGGGTTGCAAATTGTGCAAACCCTGGTTCAAGAAGACCTGAAAGGTACGATTGAGATGCGAGATGGCGATGGCGCTGAAGCCATTGTCACCTTTCCCAAAGCGGTATTGTCAGCGGAGTAGGGGCACAAGCCGCTGTGCCCTTGTCTAAAGGTTTTTGACAAACAAACTCGGTAACGGGGATAGCCCATCTCAGGGCGAACACCCAGGTTCGCCCCTACGTTTCTACCGAGTTTGGTCGTCAAAACTCAAAGCTATATTTGGAGGTGAAGAAGGTTGGACCGCACACGTGTAATCATCGCCGACGATGAGTCAATCATCCGCATGGACCTGCGGGAGATGCTGACCAACCTGGGCTATCTGGTGGTAGGTGAGGTGGGGGACGGTCGCAGTGCCGTGAACCTGGCCCGTGAACTCAGGCCGGACGTCGTTATTATGGACATCAAGATGCCCGACATGGATGGCATTGACGCCGCAAAAATCCTCACCGAAGAGCGCATCGCGCCGGTCATCCTGCTCACGGCCTACAGCCAAAAAGACCTGGTAGAGCGGGCCAAAGCAGCCGGTGTGGTCGGCTATTTGGTAAAACCCTTCCGCGAAGCCGACCTGACCCCCGCCATCGAAGTGGCACTGGCCCGTTTCAAAGAATTCGAGGCCATGCACAAAGAGGTAGACGATCTCCAGATCGCCCTCGAAACTCGGAAGCTGGTAGACCGGGCCAAAGGCATCTTGATGGACACGCAAGGTCTCAACGAAGCCGAGGCCTTCCGCAAGATCCAAAAAATGAGCATGAACACCCGCAAGCCGATGAAGGAAGTCGCCGAGGCGATTATCCTGGCGCATCAGGCGGGGGAGTAATGTGCCAACTGTAAAATCCCAATGGGGATTCCGACGCTCCGGCAGCCCTGGAATCCCCATTCCAGGGCTATCGCCTAATTTTTTGGCCGGGATTGGGAGATTAGGGGATTTTTCTTCGTCATTTTATCTCCAAATCTCCTGATCCCGGCCGGTTTGGCCGGATTTGCCCAATGGCCTGAGTAGGTAGTTACGCCGGAGTAACCTTTTTCAGCCGAAAATGCTCCGATTGTCAAGGTCACGTGGAACCTTCGCAAGGTTTGCCGAATTCGCTCATATTGGAATATGGTGCTCGGTAGGGGCAACCCTCGCGGTTGCCCGCCCCGGGCAGGCGCACCTGCCCCTACAACACGCAACGCGCACTATGCCAATATGAGCGGCCGAATTTATGAAAGGGCATCGCCCCCTGGTAGTCTCCCTGCTTAACGGGGAGACTACCCGCCCCCTACGGTGAGGATAACGCCTGCTATCTGTCAGGAGGGTTTTGTGTGCGCCGCTTGCGGATTGGACTGGCCCAGATCAACACCACCGTCGGCGATTTGCAGGGGAACATAGCTCGCATCGTCGACGGGCTAAACCGCGCCCGCGAGCACCGGGTAGACCTGGTGCTCTTCCCCGAGCTCGCCATCTCCGGCTACCCCCCGGAGGACTTGCTGCTGAAGCCAAGCTTCATCGAGGCCAACCAGTCCTGCCTGGACGAGTTGCTGCCTCACACCCAGGGACTCACCGCCGTCGTCGGCTTCGTGGACGTGGACGCCGACATCTACAACGCGGCCGCCGTGCTCCACGATGGGCAGTTGGCCGGCGTGTATCACAAATCGCTTTTGCCCAACTACGCTGTCTTCGACGAGGTGCGCTATTTTAAGGCGGGCGAGGGATTTCCGCTGTTCGAGCTGGACGGGGCCGTTTTTGGGGTCAGTGTGTGCGAAGACATCTGGTATCCGGCCGGTCCCCCGGAGAAGCAGGCCGCCGCCGGCGCCGAGTTGCTGGTCAACATATCTGCCTCGCCCTACCATGTGGGCAAGATTCACGACCGGGAGCGGATGCTCGCCACCCGCGCCGCCGACAACGTGGCCGTGGTCGCCTTTTGCAACCTGGTGGGCGGACAGGATGAGTTGGTTTTCGACGGCAGCAGCGTGATCATCAACGAGCGGGGGCAGGTGGTGGCCCGGGGGCGGGCCTTCGCCGAGGACTTCGTGGTGGCCGACATAGACATGCGCAGCGTCTTTCGCCAGCGACTCCACGACCCGCGTCGGCGCAAGGGCGAGTTGGCGCACCTTTACCGCCCCGACAGCGTCCGGCGGGTGCGTCTGTCCCCTGCTCTTTCTCCGCCCGACCGTCCCCTGCTGATGCCTCCTCTCTCTCCTTTGCCCGAGCGGCTGGACGAAATCTACCAGGCGTTGCTGCTGGGCACGCGCGATTACGTGCAAAAGAACGGGTTTCAAACGGTGGTCATTGGTCTGTCGGGGGGGATAGACTCGTCGCTGGTGGCGACCATCGCCGCCGATGCCCTGGGACCGGAGAACGTGGTGGGTGTCTCGATGCCCTCTCGCTACTCGTCGGACCACAGCCTGGAGGACGCCGAAGCCCTGGCCAAAGCCCTGGGCATTCGATACATGTGCATCGGCATCGAGCCGGCCTTTCGGGCTTACCTGGAGATGCTCAGCGAAGCCTTTGCCGGCACCGAGCCCGGCGTAGCCGAGGAAAACTTGCAGGCCCGCGCCCGGGGCAACGTGCTGATGGCCCTCTCCAATAAGTTTGGCTGGCTGGTGTTGACCACCGGCAACAAGAGCGAGATGGCCGTCGGCTATGCCACCCTGTACGGCGACATGGCGGGGGGATTCGCCGTCATCAAAGACGTGCCCAAAACCCGGGTGTACGAACTGGCGATGCATCGCAATCAGACCATGGGGCCGGTCATCCCAGAGCGGGTGTTGACCAAAGCTCCATCGGCCGAGCTGCGCCCTGATCAAAAAGATAGCGACTCGCTGCCTGAATACGCCGAACTGGACCCTATCCTCCACGCTTACGTAGAGGAAGACCGGGGCTTCCACGAGATGGTGGCCATGGGCTTCGACGAGGCAACGGTGCGCCGGGTGATTCACATGGTGGATCGCAACGAATACAAACGGCGGCAGTCACCGCCGGGCGTGCGCATCACCGCGCGAGCCTTTGGCAAGGATCGAAGGCTGCCGATTACGAACAAATATCAAACGACGGACGACGAGTGATGCGGCATTGGGAGGCAAAGATGGCGACAATTTCGTTGCGCCCTGATTTGCTGGAGGCATTGGACCAGAC
The DNA here is from genome assembly GCA_024276515.1 of Chloroflexota bacterium. GTDB lineage: Bacteria > Chloroflexota > Anaerolineae > 4572-78 > NAK82 > JAJRXB01. The sequence goes on along the minus strand of JAJRXB010000339.1, from coordinate 1,340 downwards.
AGCCAGGCAAGAAGACATGGACGTGGAGGAATTAGTCAACGTGGCAGTTGGCCAATTCCTGGTTCGGATCAGACAGAAGAAAATTCAAGCCGAAGCCCGCGCCTTTGACGCAATGAAGGCCGACCTGCTGGCGAAGTATCCGAGGGAGTACGTAGCTATACACAACGGCGAGGTGATAGACCACGATCCTGATCTCAGAACGCTCCACTTGCGCGTCTACAAAAAGCACGGGCGGATTCCGGTTTTGCTCAAGCAGGTTCTCCCCGGACCGGAGCGGGAACTGGTGATCCATAGCCCGCGCCTGGAGCGATGACCGATGACCTTCGCCTACAATGCAGCTTACTTTCCTCCATTTCCGGCGTTGGAGGTGATGTTAAGCACACCAGCCGAAGGGTTGAGCGTCGGCCCTCTGCCTGCTCTCGTGGACACTGGCTCTGATGCAACGTTTGTGCCCATACAACACTTGAGCCAGATCGGTGCGGCAGAAACGGCTGAGATGTGGGCGCGGAGTCACTGGGGTGAGCGGCGACGTGTGCTCCTCTATCTGGTAGACATTCGCGTGGGTCATCTCACATTGCCCGGCGTTCAGGTGGTGGGCGATGACCTCGGAAGTGAAATCTTGCTGGGGCGAGATGTGCTCAACCGCCTGCGCCTGCTGCTCGACGGCCCGGCGGAGATGAGCGAATTGATAGAAGGATGAGCAGACAACGAAGGAGTGATCAAAATGGCTAACAATGGCGACAAGATAGAGATCCGCCACCCGAATGGAGACACAACAGAGATTGACGATTGCTTTGTAAAAGTCATGGGCTATTGCCACCAAGTCGCTGCCTATGAAGCCTATGATAAGCTTCAAGTCCAACAAGCTCACGGGTTGTCTGCATTCGATATTCTCCTGGCAAGCAACATCGGGGCAAATCTCAGTGGTGAAGACTTTATGCAACTCTGGCGAAAGAGAGAGGAAATTGGGAGGCGGCTGGCCGAGATCCCAACTACTCTCGATTTGGCGGACAAATCTTTGAGCGACGAAGACCTGTGGGAAAGCCTGAAGAAATTATTCGAGGTTTGCCGGTGCAAAGGTGTCAGCTACTCCAAAATGACAAAGATTCTGCACAAGAAGCGGCCCCGCCTTATTCCTATTGTGGATAACGATGTCGTAGCTTACAAATATCTTGACGACAGTTGGCTAGTACTACAACCGCACTTCCTCTTTTGAGGGGGCAGAAGGTGACTGTCACCTGCAAAGATGGCCGGAATTCGCGACCATCGTCTGGCACAACGTAGGCGACTCTTTACCTACGGCCCTACAGGTGACAGTCACCTGGGGCATCTACGGTTGT
>JAJRXB010000338.1 GCA_024276515.1 Chloroflexota bacterium | reverse complement strand
TCGGTGGTCTCCCCGTTAAGCGTTGATGATGTTTGGGAGCGCGAGGGCTTGCCCTCTCCCTCCCCCCAACCCCCTCCCTCTCCCAAATTGGGAGAGGGAGGGGGTGCAGGCGGGGGTGGGTGAGGGCTTTGCCTCCTCTTCGCCACCAACACGCAAGAGGGAGACTACCGGGTTCTCATCGCCCCACCTCGTAGCCCCGGAATCCCTATTCTGGGGCGATTCTCGAAAATCGGCAGACGGCGGACAGCGGTTTGCGGTCCGTGGTCGGCGGTCGTTCGGCGGGCCAACCCAGGCTGATGAGGGCCTGCGGCTCCCAATCCTCGGGCAGTCCCAGTGTCTCGCGGACGACTTCGGGGCAGAAGAGGGGGGCGCAGAGCCAGCAGGCGCCCAGTCCCTCGGCGTGGGCGGCCAGCAGCAGGTTTTGACCGGCCAGGGCCACGCTTTGCGTCGTCATGATCCACTCGGCGCGGCGACGTTTCTCGTCGGGGTAGTCGTCCATGTCGGCCGTCGTGGTGCAGAGGAGGATGAGGGCCGGGGCGTGAGTCAGCCGCGCCCGGCGGCGGGCGGCGTGGGCTTCGATCTGGTCGGAAGGGAGGCCGTCGGCGGTCAGGTCGGCGCGGAGGACGGTGTTCATCGCCTCGGCCAGGCGCTCTTTCGCGTAGCCATTATCTATCACCACAAAGCGCCAGGGCTGCCGGTTGTGCGCCGACGGCGCCCAAATGGCTGCCGTCAACAGCCGCTCGATGGTCGCCCGGTCCACCGGCCGGTCGGCGTAACGACGAATCGAACGCCGGCTTCGGACGAGACGGTAGAAGAGGCGTGCTTCATCTTTCATCATCGGACGTACTCGCTGACGAAGTTCAAATAACCCTGGCGGCCTCCGCGCCTGTTCCAAAGACGAATGGATCTTCGGATGCGCTTCAGGCAGGCCAGGATTTCATCCACCGTCTTGGGTTCCATCTCCAGGTCGAGCGGTTGCCCATCTTCTTTTTTGGCAAAGGGTTGCGTTCGCCCCAATCGCCACTCGCACATCATTTCCACCGACTCGAAGACGAGTTTCGGCAGCCCCGAAAGACGGGCAGGGGGATGGGACCTGCCCCGCGTCTCGGCGGTGTAGTGACGGATCAGAGCCTCGATGGCGTCCAGCGCGTCCCAGTCGGCCAACTCAGGATGCTCTCGATAGACGCTGACGATCCCAAACTCGATGTTTTGCAAAACGCCCAGGTATTTTTCTTCGAACTTTTGGTCGTCGGGCATTTGGGAATCTCCCTTAACAGGGGATGTGCGGTTAAAATCGCCCCTGGAGGCCTTGCGGCCGGGGCGTCGGCGCAGGCCGACGCTCGGCCCGTGGCCCTTCCGGTGCGACTTCAGTCGCTGCCTAACGAAACAGGTCCCTCTCCCGGGGTCTGAGGATCTGGCGGGCAGATACGTTCTCGCCCGGCTCATAGACCAACCCGCGCACCAGCACGACCGGCCAGCCCTCGTCGGTCTGGCCCATCACCAGGCTGGCGGCGGCGGCGATCTGGTCGGCAAAACCGACGGTGGTGTGTCGCAGGCGGTAGCCGAACAGGTCCGGGTGGCCGCGCAGGTCTTGCACCGGGACCAGTCCCGCCAGGCCGATGGCCACGCCCTCTGTCCCCTCGCGCCAGGGGCGTCCGTGACTGTCGTTGACGATGACGGCCGGGGCAGCGCCGGTCAGTTCGCACAGACGGGCCCGCAGCCGCCGCGCCGACTCGTCCGGGTCGGCGGGCAGACGCAGCACCAGGTCGTCCTCCGGCCCGACGTTGGAGTGGTCCACTCCGGCGTTGGCGCAGACGAAGCCCAGCCGGTGCTCCACGATGATCAGGTCCCGGCGGACGCGGACGACTTCGGCGGTGTCCCACAGGATGACCTCCAGCAGCCGGGGGTCCTTGCCGGTCGTCCCGGCCAGATCCAGGGCGCGGCGGGAAGGGGTCACGTCGCGCAGGCAGACGAAGCGATTTTCGGCTTTGGAGACCACTTTTTGAGTGACGACCAGGACGTCGTCGTTTTGCAGCGCCAGACCGGCAGCGCCGGCGGCGGTGGCGATGAGCGCGCCCAGGTCGTCGCCGGGCCGGACGATTGGGATGTCGGGGATCGGGGTGAAGGTGAGATCGGTCATCGGTCACGCCTGCGCGGTGATCAGATAAGCGTCGGCCCACCAGTAGTGGTGAATCAATCGGCGTTCCACGGCCCGGAACCCGGCGGCCTCGACCTCGCCCACCCACCGGCCGATGGGTTGCTCGTAGGTGGAGCGGGCAGCATCGGATCGAAAGTAGCCAAACAGGATCGGCATCAAAAAGCCCTGCTTCACCCGCTCTTCGAGGGCGGGGTCCATCTGGCCGGTGTACTCGGCGACGCCGGCGACGTATTTGTCGTGGATCAGACGGACGCGCTCCGGCGAGAGGAGCGGGTACTTCTCGGCCTGGACGTCGAACTCGGCGATGAGCAGGACGCCGCAGCGATCCTTCAGCCAGCGGAGGAGGGGAGCCCGTTCGGTGGGGGACAGGTTTTGCAGGCTCCACGTCGCCTGGCACAGGTCCCAGCGGGCCGTGGCGGGGGCTTCGGCCACAAAGCTCTGGATGGTGTGGTTGAAGCCCCGCACCTTCACCGGCGGAGTCTGTTGACCGAGCCGATGCAGCGCCTTCGGCAGCAGGTTGCTCGCCGGCTCCACCAGGTCGAAGGCGGGCAGGGGCTCGAGGGCGGTGTGCCGCAGCGCCCCGGCGATCACCTCCCCGTCGCCGGGGCCGACGTCGAGGATGGTGGCGGGGCGGTGGTCGTCCCAGGCGGCGGCGACCATTCTCTCCACGGCGTCGTACAGGGCCACGTTCCCCCCACCGCGGATGAAGGCGGCAAAGGCGTCGGTCTCCAGGTAGGGGGATGTCTCGCCCCCCTGAGCCACCTTTGCCAGCCAGCGGGCGGCCTGGGCATACAGTTCGCCCTGCCCGGCGATAGATTGGGCGGCTGTCAGTGCCGCGTTCAGGTTCCCTTCGGCGTAATGCCAGATGGCCTGGTAGAAGGTCTGGTGAATGCTCACTCTCGCCCTCGCCTGGTTCTTGTGGCTCGGTCAGGAGACCGGACCCCTCTTGTGGCTCGGTCGGAGACCGGCCACAGCAGTGGGAGCCCGGCCACAGCAGTGGGAGCCCGGCCACAGCAGTGGGAGACCGGCCACAGCAGTGGGAGCCCGGCCACAGCAGTGGGAGATCGGCCACAGCAGCCACGGTCGGGGAAAAAAGCGCTCGGGCCGGTCTCCCGACCGAGTCCCTCCTGTGGCGAAAAAAGTGCTCGGGCCGGTCTCCCGACCGAGTCCGGCCACCGGTGGCTCGGTCGGAGACCGGCCACAGCGTCGGAGACTGGCCACAGCAGTGGGAGCCCGGCCACAGCGTCGGAGACTGGCCACAGCAGTGGGAGATCGGCCACAGCAGCCACGGTCGGGGGAAAAGCGCTCGGGCCGGTCTCCCGACCGAGTCCGGCCACCGGTGGCTCGGTCGGAGACCGGACCCCTCTTGTGGCTCGGTCGGAGACTGGCCACAGCAGTAGCATCTCCCAATCTCCCAATCTCCCAATCTCCCACTCACCAACTTCCCAATTCCCAACCTCCACCTCTTGTGGCTCGGTCGGGAGACCGGCCACAGCGTCGGAGACCGGCCACAGCAAGGTCGTCACTCTTGCCAACTCCCAACCTCCACTCCCTACTCCAGCCCCGTAATCTTGATCCCTGCCCCTTTGACTTTGTAGCGCCGGTTGATGCCGATGAGCACGGCGGTGAGCCCTTCGACGACGACGGCGTTTTGCAGCGGGCCGGCGTCCAGGCCGCGCATGTCGGCGGCTTCGGCCAGGGCGATGGCCTCGGCTT
>JAJRXB010000337.1 GCA_024276515.1 Chloroflexota bacterium | reverse complement strand
GCATCCGCGTCACCCTGGCGACCGGCATCCCCCGCGAGCGCTGCCGGCGGGTGAACCTGGGCTACCTGGACCCCGACTCCATCAACCCCGACGACTGGCGGGGCCGCGAGGAGGAGGGAATCTTGCTGGTCCCCAGGGCAGGGGAGATGCTGTATCGAGTTGCAAATAGCAAATAGCAAATAGCAAATCGCAATTTGCACTTTGTGAGGTTCGGTAGTCCCCCTGTAGAGTGTAGCTGGGCTGACATAAGCCACTTGCGTCATTGCGAGGAGCGCAGCGACGAAGCAATCTCCTATCCGCAATGCGGAGATGGCTTCGCTCCCTGCGGTCGCTCGCCATGACAATAGCCGTAACACTCAAGAGGGAGACCACTTGAGGTTCGTAAAGTGAAGTACGAAGAGTGGGAAAAGGGGGTGCCTGAGGCGATTCGACGGGAAGTGCTGTGGAGCTTTATCGGCTATCGTAAGGCGTTGTTCCTTTACGACATCTGCTGGATAGATTGCGAGAAGCTCATAAAGCACCCGTTGGGCAACTCCGTGGCTCGACAACATTGCCATTTGCCATTTGCTATTGCCATCTGTTAAGGAGGTTTTCCATGACCGAATCAACGACCGAATCAACGCCCAAAGCAGATATTGGCCTCATCGGCCTGGCCGTGATGGGGCAAAACCTGGTTCTGAACATGGACGACCACGGCTTCACCGTGGCCGTCTTCAACCGCACCGTCTCTAAGGTGGACGCCTTCGTCGACGGAGTTGCCAAAGGGACCAAAGTCATCGGCACCCACTCCATCGAGGAGCTGGTGAGCGCCCTCAAGCGTCCGCGCCGGGTGATGCTGATGGTCAAAGCCGGCCCGCCGGTGGACGCCTTCATCGAGAAGCTCATCCCCCACCTGGAGCCGGGCGACATCATCATCGACGGCGGCAACTCCAACTACCACGATACGATGCGCCGCACCGAATACGTCGAATCCAAAGGGCTGCTCTACATCGGCACCGGCATCTCCGGCGGCGAGGAGGGGGCACGCTATGGCCCCTCGATCATGCCCGGCGGCTCGCCGGACGCCTGGCCGCACGTCAAGCCCATCTTCCAGGCCATCGCCGCCAAAGTGGACGACGGTGTCCCCTGCTGTGACTGGGTCGGCGAGAACGGCGCCGGCCACTTCGTCAAGATGGTCCACAACGGCATCGAGTACGGCGACATGCAACTCATCGCCGAATCCTACCACCTGATGAAAGAGGGCCTGGGCATGACCCCCGACGAGATGAGCGCCGTCTTCGCCGAGTGGAACGAGGGGGAGCTCGATTCGTACCTGATCGAGATCACCCGCGACATCCTGGCCTTCAAAGACGAGGACGGCGAGCCGCTGGTGGAAAAAATCCTCGACGCCGCCGGCCAGAAGGGGACCGGCAAGTGGACCGCCGCCACCGCCCTGGACATGGGCATCCCCCTGACCCTCATCGGCGAGGCGGTCTTCGCCCGCTTCCTGTCGGCCCTCAAGGAGGAACGGGTGGCCGCCTCCGGCATTTTGAGTGGTCCCACCCCCCGCTTCGACGGCGACCGGCAGGCTCTCGTCAACGACATCCGCGACGCGCTGTACGCGGCCAAGATCGTCTCCTACACCCAGGGCTACATGCTGATGCGGGCGGCCGCCAAAGAATATGACTGGAACCTGAATTACGGCGGCATCGCCCTGATGTGGCGCGGCGGATGCATCATCCGCTCCGTCTTCCTGGGGGAGATCAAGAAGGCCTTCGACCGCGACCCCGCGTTGAGCAACCTGCTACTCGACCCTTACTTCAAAGAGCAGGTGGAATCGACCCAGGCGGCCTGGCGGCGGGTGGTGGCCAGGGCGGTCGAGATGGGGGTCCCGGTCCCGGCTATGTCCAGTGCCCTGGCCTTCTACGACGGCTACCGCCACGAGCGGCTGCCGGCCAATCTGATCCAGGCTCAGCGCGACTACTTTGGCGCCCACACCTACGAGCGCGTGGACCGGCCCCGCGGCCAGTTCTTCCACACCAACTGGACCGGGATCGGCGGCGACGTGACCGCCGGCACGTATCAGGCATAACGAATCGGCGAATCAGCGAATTGGCGATTAGCAAATGATGGGCAATGACTCGCCAGATCACAGTCTCGTCGGCTTCCTGGTCCGTTGATTCGCCGACTCGCTGATTCGCTGACTCGCTGATTCGCTGACTCGCTGATTCGCTGACTCGCTGATTCGCTGACTCGCTGACTCGCTGATTCGCCGATTCGCTGACTCGCTGATTCGCTGACTCGCTGACTCGCTGATTCGCTGATTCGCTGATTCGCTTGTGGAGGAAAGGCTATGGCTAAAAACGTTGTCGTTGCCCAATCCGGCGGGCCGACGCCCGTCATCAACAGCACCTTGCGCGGCATCGTGGAGATGTGCAAGGAGATGCCCGACAAATTCGGCACCATCTACGCCGGCTTCCACGGCATCGAGGGGGTGCTCAAAGAGGAACTGCTCAACATGTCGGTCCAGCCCGACGAGGAGATTGCTCTGCTGAGCGTCACCCCCGCTGCCGGGAGCATCGGCACCTGCCGCTACAAGCTCAAGTCGCACCAGCAGGAGGACTTTGAGCGCGTGGTCGAAGTCTTCAAGGCTCACAGCGTGGGCTATTTATTCTACATCGGCGGCAACGATTCCATGGACACCGCCCACAAAATCGCCCGGCTGGCCCAGGAGCGCGGCCTGGACCTGGTCGCCGTCGGCGGCCCCAAGACCATTGACAACGACGTGGGCGACAGCGAATTCAAACTGATAGACCACACCCCCGGCTATGGCAGCGTCGCCCGCTACTGGGCGCTGACCGTGCAAAACGCCAACGAAGAGAACACCGGCTCCTGCCCCTCCGATCCGGTGCTGGTCATCCAGGCGATGGGCCGCAAAATCGGCTTCATCCCGGCTGCTGCTCGCCTGGCCGACCCGGACCGCGAAATGCCGTTGCAAATCTACATGCGGGAATCGGGCCTGACGCTGGAGCAGATGGCCGACCTGGTCAACGACGAACTGAAGCGCAGTGGTCGCTGCATCGTGGTCGTCAGCGAGGGCTTCGACGTGGGCGACCTGGGCGAGCGCAAGGACAGTTTTGGGCACACCCAGTTCTCGTCCAGCGCCACCACCGTCGAGCAGGTGGTGGTCAACTACCTGAACGGCGTCGGGCTGGCGGCGCGGGGCGCAGCTCGTGGCAACATCCCCGGCACCGACCAGCGCCACAACATAATTTACGCCTCCACCGTGGACATGGAAGAGGCGTACAAACTGGGGCAAAAGGCGGTGCAAATCGCCGTGGAGGACGGCTCCGGCTACATGAGCACCATCCTGCGCCAGCCAGGCCCCATCTACCACGTCCGCTACGACAAAGTGCCCCTGGACCTGGTCGCCAACTCCGAGCGGCACTTCCCCAAAGCCTGGATCGCCGAGAACCGGATCGACGTGACCGACGACTTCCTGCGCTACGCCCGTCCCCTCATCGGCGACAACTGGCCCACCATCCCGCTGGTGGACGGTCGGCAGCGCTTCGCCCGGCTGGAGCGGGTCTTCGCGCCGCAAAAGTTGCCCGCCTACGTGCCGCAAGCGTATCGTGAAACGTGAGGCGTGAAGCGTGAAACGTGATGCGTGTTCCGTTGGCCTCACGCAACACGCAACACGCAGCACGCAACACGCAACACGCAGCACCAATACCCTATCACCGAATTGTGGAGACACCCTATGCTTTCCATCACCCAACTGCTCATATCCACCGACCTGACTCCTCCCCTGCCCGCCGACCAGGCCGAAGCCCTGGCCGCCGGCCTGGGCCGCGTCGCCGGTCTGACCGTCTACCCCCGCTCCATCGCGGCGCGGGGGGGTGTCCTCTTCTTCCTGGGACGGCACGGCACGACCAAAACCCTGGGGCTGGTCCACGCCGGGGCTGCCCTGGCCGGCGAATTCACCGGCCAGGAGCGTGCCATCATCTTGGACGGGCGGGCGCTGACCCTGACCCTCTGCCCCACCGACCACGCCAACGCGCTGGCCCTGCGGCGGGCGCTGCCCTTTACCACGCCCGTCACCCTGGGCCTGCGCAAATCCATCGGCTGCGGTGACCGGCTGGGGCTGGCCACGCCGGGCCACGTCCGCGCCGTGCGCAAGGGACGCATGGCCCCCATCTTCGCCCAGCAGTCCATCCGCGAGATGACCCGCACCCAACGCACCCCCGACCAGGTGATGGACGCCGCGGCATGGGGCGTCTTTCAGGAATGGTGGCGCGGGGGCTTCGGCGCCGACGCTGATCACCTCAAGACCCCTGACGACGTGGATCGCTGCGTCGCCGCCGGTTTCACCTTCTTCACCGTGGACCCCGGCGACCACGTGGACGACGCCGCCGACACCGACGACCCGG
>JAJRXB010000336.1 GCA_024276515.1 Chloroflexota bacterium | reverse complement strand
GGTCTCAAACCGCTGGCCGCAGTGGAAGTAGCTGAGCGACGAGACCCGGCCCAGCAGAGCTTTGACCAGGACGGGGAAGGGCGGTCCTTGCCGCACCCAGCGGCCCCGGTGCTTGAGCCGGGCCGGGGTGAGGAACTCCAGAGTCAGCCGGTCGGGGGGCGTCGGGGCGGGGGAGCGGAGGGGCTGAGGGGCAGGGGTGAGAGTGGCGGCGTAGGCGGTGATGGCGTCGGCGGTGATTGTCGCGTTGACAGTGCGGATCATACCGTCCGCCACATCGAAAACCGTCTTCTCCTCCCCTGCTCCCAGCGCCGTCACCTTCTCCAGCGCAAACCTCCCCCTCGTGCGGCCCAGGCCGGCATTCCCCAACTGCTGGAAGACTAGCACGAAGTAAGGCAGGTAGGCGATGCCGCGCCCGATCAGCGTCACGTGGAAGTCCAGCCGCTCCCCCGGCTCAAACACCTCTCGCCAGTCCAGCGGCGGCTCGATGATGAAGGGCCGCGCGACCCCGCTGAAGTTGCGCAACACCTCGGCGTCCTCCGGCGGCGAGGTTTCGAACAGATAACCGTAGACGCAGTCGTTGCCCAACCGGCACCGCCGGCGGCAGTCGGTTGGATTGTAGCAGACCAGCCGTTTGAGCGTATGGCCAAACCCGCCGCGCAACGCGCTACCCTTGTAGGGTGGCAGGTGGACCAGTTCCAGCAAGTTCAGGGTGAAACGATAGCGAGCGACGCGGACGTCGGGAAGGGGGGTCACGCCATCCCCGTCTCGGGGCTCATCAACCATTCAGCCAATCACCTCCAGCAGTTGCAAACCGATGCGCCGTCGCTCCACGTCCACCTCCAGGACCCGGACACGCACCCGGTCGCCGGTTCGCACGACGTTCTCCACCCGCTCCACGAAGCGATCGGCGAGTTGGGAGATGTGGATCAGACCATCCTGGCCCACGCCGACGTCCACAAACGCGCCAAACCTGACGGTGTTTCTGATCGTGCCCTCCAGCTCCATCCCCGCCTGCAGGTCGCTCAGACTGCGAGGCCGTATGTCCCTCGGCGCTCGCTCCGGCGGTGTGCTCACCGCCGACGTAGTTTCTTCCACGGCAACCGGCTGTCCCTCGGCGTCGAAGATCGCCAGCTCGGCCCAGCCCAGGGGGAAGCCATCGGCGGTGAGCCGGCGGGACGTGGGACTCTCGGCGTCGGCCAGCCCGTAACCGACCGTGGTGGCATCGCGCCCACTGCCCCAGGCCAGCCGCACCAGACAGGCGTGCTCGGGCAGGCTCTCGGCACGGGCGACCAGCGCGTCGTAGGCAGCCGCGGTTTGGGGCAGGTCGCGGGTGTAGTCCCGCTCGGCGGCCAGGTGCGTCCCATAGAAGTCGCGGCAGGCGGTCAACACCGCGCCGGGATTGAGAGGGAAGGCGCGCTCGTGGTAGCGATAGAAGTCGGCGTCGAAGGTGACGAGGTGCTGGGAGACAATCTCCACGCCGTCGGAGATGGCGCCCGGCACGGTCTCCCGCAGCATAGCCACGTCTTCGGACCACTGCCCGGCGCGCCGGGTGTTGACGGCCACCACTCGCACGCGGGAGCGTCCCTCCAGCGGGCGGCCGTCACCCACCTTGAAGGCGCGGAAGGGGTCCTGCTGGACGGTCCGGAAACCAAAGACAGTCTGCTCCAGCTTGCGGGCATTGCGGGCGGGGTTGTCCTTTTCCATGGCATGGTAGAGCAACGCGGTGCGCAACGCCCCCTTGAGCGAGGAGCCGGGGACGTAGGGGCGACCGCCGGTGCGGATGCAGGCGAAAACCTCGGGGTGGGCCTCGCCCCCCTCCATGCGCCCGTCGTACAGGGCACGGGCGGCGGGGGAGACGTCGGCGGCGAAGCGGGCCACGCACACGGCCACGTTGGCGTGCTCGGCGACGAAGTCGCGCGTGGCAGGGACGCTGCGCGCGACGACCTGGACGAAACGGGCCTGGTCGTCGCGGTCCAGGGCCAGGAGGAAGTCGTCAAGGGTGAAGCGGTAAAGGGTGTCGCCGGCGACGACGTATTCAAAGGGTTCCAGACTCTCCCCCGTGCCGACGTGGAGGGGGGTGAGCGGGGTCAGTGAAAGGCTACACCAGGACATAATTCTACTCCCCTAGCTCTTCCTGTATTTCAGCTATCAGCTGACGCAACTCTGGGCTATCTGTGCCAAGTCTTTGTGCACGTAAAGCCAAGCCTAGAGCATCCTGTAATTCCATTCGGTAGAAGAATTTGGCATCTAGATCCTTCAGCCGCTGCCGAGCCTCGTTAAGTGCGCGTTTAGCTCTCGCAATTTCTTCCTCCTTATTCTTTTGCGGCTGGCCATCTTCGTCAACGTAATCTGAGCCAAAGATCTCCCATAGTCCACTTCGTTGGGTATCAGTTACCGCTTCAATCAACGATAAGTAGTCCTCCTCAGCATGGAGATACTGTTCTTCGGCGTCTTCCCTAGCTCGCTCATAAGCCAGCCTTGCAGCTTTCCCAGCCAACGTAAACCGGACTCTGGCTGCCTCCAGCAGTACCTCCGGCCTATCCATAGCTGCAACTACTAGCTGCCCATACTTTTCCAGCGCATCCCCGGCTATATCCAGATAGTACTCTACCCTCGCCCGAAAAAACAGCGTGTTTAGAGTGTTTAGAGAAGAACCTCTGCGTTCCACCTCGTCCAGGCATATTTCCGATAACTGAGGCTGCTGTGCCGGCGGACAGAATTGACTCTCGATCTGTTGGATCGTGGCAAAGGTTAGTTCGACACCAAGAGTGTCCAACCAGGATGCCACCACTCTCGCCAGTGCGAGAACCTCATCTATATCTATGCGGTCAGGGTCATACCCTGTCATTACTTGTCCTTCAAACACAGTAAAGGTACCATCAGGACATCCTCTCGGAAAGGCATATTCCGCGAGTGCCGGCATCAATTTCTTGATCCTATTGGCGCTTCCACCCCACTCAATAGCTAGCTGAGTCACCATATCTCGATAAAGCGGTAGTCCCAAACGATCAAGAACATCTATGCTTCGAAGCACATACTTCGACTGCCGTGTCTTGGACTCTAGATTCTCTTGAAACCTACGCCAATGTGCGGCAAGACCTTTCTCGTACCAATCCCAGTCTTCCTTTGAGAAGCACTCATTTTCGCGCGCTAGTTCAAATAGACTTATAATCAACTTGAACGTACCAGTTCGGTGCTTAGATAGATACCCTCGTTCCTCCTGGGTCAACTGCACACCGGTAGCTTCACTCAATAGGTCAATCAACTGATCCAACTGAGACTCTGTCAAGAATCCCAAGCGGACAATATCGAATTGCTGCCAGAACTTGTGACGCGGCCATTCGATTACCTCAAGTGCATCTGGGTGGTTCGAGCTAGTAACAACTATTCGTACATCCTTGCGTCGCAAACGCGTTTGTACAAAGCGGCTTAGGTCATCCAGAAAGCCTGGAAACTGATCACAACGATCATGAAGATCATCTACAATGACCAAGGCTCTTTCTCTCACCTTGATATCGCCGTGATGGCTTATTGTCCCATTTCCGGGCTCATAGATCAAAGCTGACACATTATCGCGTACTTGGCGCTTGGCCAACTCTACAAGTTCTCTCGTTTTCCCTGCGCATTCGTTCCCCACGATCAGCACATTATATTTGGCCTTGTGTCCTCTAGATTTATCCCTCCCCACCACTTTGTGCAAAACATTGAGGAATGTGTGCAGCACGTTGCGCCTTGTGCCTAATGTTGAATGGCTCAGGATTTCGTCTATCTGCTTATCTCCACGTGGGATATAGGTAATTCGATGTCCTAGATCATTCCTTTCTCCTTCAACAAGCAAGCACTCAATGACCTCACTAAGTTCAAAACAGGGACGAAATGCAAAAGGAAGTTCTATATCCGGACGGTATCTCTGTGAGAGAAGCGGAACAAGCAGAACACCTCCCAGCAAAGCGCCCACGACACTAGCAGCGGCCAAAAACACCTCTCTGAGGTATCCTGTGGTAGCGGAACCAGCATATAAGGCGGCAAGAAGAATTGCCGAGAGTGCACTTACCACAAGCCATTGCCTACGGCGTTGCAGGAAGCGCCATACAGGATTGTCGCGCATCGTCCTACGCCTGAATCGTTACTCCCAATGGAAAGGCATAGCCATACTGTACAATGTCCTTCTCCATCCAGTGCATCTCTTCGATGAGTCCGCCGTACCATTCCCGCACGTCCCTTTCGCCATCGGACAGGCGGGCCACCGCACCCGGATCGAGCATCAGGAGCGGTTTCTTCCACGGGCTGGGCAACGCCAGGGTTTCGGCCAGTTTGCCCCGCTTGACGCGGGTGTGGTAGGTGACGTCGGTGGGCTCGCCCGGCCGGGGCACCCAGGCGGAGAGGGTGACGAAGCCGTTGGGGTCCTCCACCTGTGGCAGTTCCCCGCCCGCCTCGGCCAGCCCTTCGATGCGGAACACGCCGCGCCCGGCAGACTTGCGCCGCCCGAAACCGTTGCGCTCGATCCAGCGCCACCACCTGGTCAGCCGTTTGAGCAGTTCGTCGTCCCCCTCGTCCAGTTTGTGCCAGATCTCGAACTTCCAGTCAGGGCCGTAGAAGGTCTCATCGGCGACGAAGAGCCGCCCTTCGCGCGCGCTGCCGGTGATCCGGTCCACGGCGGTGCGGGTGACGGGGTGCATCTTTTCTGTTCCCCGTAACTCACGCAGCCTTGCCCGAGCCTCCTGGCGTTGCTCCTTCAGCGCCCGCGCCGATAGCCCCTGCGCCAACTGTCGCCATTGGGGGAGCGGCAGATAGCGCTCGTCCTCCAACGCCTTGCTCAGCATCGCCCCCACAACCACGTCGGCCAGACTTGGCCTTTTCCCGTCCTCCGTGCTCGGTGGGTCTCCTGGCTCGGGCCGGAGGACCGGCACGGGCAAGGTTCCTGCCGGGAAGCCGGCCGAGACGAGCAGTGGCGGGTCACCGTCTCGGTAGCGGGCCAGGAAGTCGGCCAGCGCTTCCTCACCCTCGGTGTAGCGCAGCGCCCACAGCAAGTGACCGAAGATGGTATCGGATTGGAGCGGTGTGCGGAACGAGGTGAGGGGACGGATGGTCAGTTTGTAGATTTTCATCATAGGTACGCCCTCGTTTCGGAGCGTTGCGGCCACCGTGACGCTCCACGTTTGCAGTGAATTCGACCGTCCGGGGGCCTACAGGCCGGATCTGACAATCCAGCCTGAGCAGTCGTCAATGCTACCCCAACGCATCCAATGATCACGGCAACTCGAAGCCGTGCAGTTCGTCCAGGATGCTGGCCTGGGCCAGGACGTTGCCCTCCAGGTCGGTCAGGGTCAGGTCCTCGAAGGCGACCTTGCCGTAGCCCCGGCTGCCGGAACCGCCCAGGGTATCGGCGGTCACCAGTTGCAGCCCCTCGATCACGCGCTGGAAGAGGCGCCGGTCGGTGGCGCCGCCGTCGCCGGTGTCGAAGACGCGGTAGCCGATCTCGAAGGCGAACTCGACGCCAGCAGGAACGCGCTCCATCTGGCGAGGGTTGGCCATAGCTGTGATGCGGTTGATGGTGTTCTCGTACTTGATCTCGGTGATCGGTTCGCCTTCCAGCAGTAGCTCCTGAATTTTCTCTCCCCACTCGTCGGTGAGATAGGCGTCGCGCACGATGAGCCGGGCAGGCCCCACCTCCCCCTCGCCAGCGTTGGAGCCGAAGATGCGGCAGATGGGGCACGCTTCGCCTTCGCAGCCGTAGCCACCGGGCCGGTGCACCTCGCCGTAGTCCCGGTTGCGACGACCGTCCACCTCGGGGCGGGGGTCAATCTTATCCAGGCGCAGCTCCAGCAGCGAGCGCATCTTTCCCTTGAGGGACGAGCCCGGTACGTAGGGCAGGCCGGTCAATGGGTGCTTGATGATGGGGTTATCCAGCCCACCGATCTCGATCGTCTCGGCCGAACCACCGACGCGCAGCCCGGTCACGCAGCGCAGGGTGCCGCGCAGAATCAGGTAATCTTGGAGTTGCATTTTCTCGGTCATGCGATCCGCTCCCCTCCGGCTCCGTAGTAGAAGCCAACTGTGCTTTCGAAGAATTTCAGAAATGCCTTAAAGTCCTCTTCCGTCTCGATGGCGTCCACGCACTTGTGGATGTAGTCTCGGAAGGCCGCCGAGACCCGCCCGCCACTTCGCTTGCCCTGGACATAAGAGGCTTTCGATTTGAGCATCTTGACCAGGTAGTAGAATCGCTCAAAGGCCCCCTCGCCACCCTGCGCGATCTTCTGCTCCAGCGCTTTGACGTCACCATAAAAGGCCCGCAATTGGCTGCTGGAGACCTGGTTCCTACGGTCGCGGCTGGCGAAAAGCTCGCCATAGGCCTGGGCGTGAATGGTCATCAGGTCGTCTCTCACGACCCGTTGACCGGTGGGGCTGGTCTTAAAGTAGCCCCCCTTCATAAAATCCGAATTCACTTTCATCGCTCTCGACTCCTTTCTCGATTGCGGTATAGCGCGTAGGTGATGGGCAGCCGCATCCCTGACATCACCTTCTTATTGGCAAGTTGCGTCAGCCGGCTCAGACTGCGCTTGGTCTCCTCAGGTACAGCGTCGCTCTTGATCACGTTGCGGCCCAGGTCGTAGGCCAGGCGCGCCAGGTAGAGCATGTCCTCGGCGCTGATGCGCTCCTCCTGCTCCCACATCCGCGCCATCTCAGCATAACTCAGCAGCCGGTGGGCGAACGCGGTCGAGACCGGGTAGCGTCCTCCTTCGGTCTTGGTCTCCCGCCAGCGGCACAGTTCTTCGTCCAGCAACTTGGCCCACGGCCAGAGGTCGTCCAGCAAGAGCATGGCGTGCTTTCGCTGTGCGTCCAGTTGAGCTTTCAGGTCTTTGTCCAGATCAATCCACTCGTCGGGCTCCTCGCCCCAGCGGGTGATGACGCCGAACAGGTTGAAGCGGTTGCGTCCGGCGTTTTTGGCCGCCTTCAATAACTCACCCGCCCACCGGGCCGAGGTGGCGATGGGGAATTTGGGTTTGGTCACCGCCACCGCCGCCGAGAGGGTGACGTTGGGATTCCCGGCGACGTAGCGTTGGAATTCCGCCGCCAGGTGGCGGGCAAAGTCAATCAGCACGTCCCACGGCCCCACCAGGCACAGGTCGTCGCCGCCGGAGTAGACGGTGTAGATGCAGTCGTAGCGTTTGCCCTCAGGGGAATGTTCCAGGACCTCATTCACCCAACCGCTGAAGAAGAGGTCGGTCATGCGGCTCAGGGTCGCCAGCCGGGAGAGGCTTTTGACCTGGCCGATGCCACGTCGGAAGAGCCAGCCCAGGTTGTCCACGTCGGCGCGTAACACGCCCAGGAACTGGCTGCCCTGGCTGCCGTCGTCCCACTCGGCGGAGGCGGCGGAGATACAGCCGAAGGTCTGCAAGATGGGGAAGTCGCCCGCACCCACGTGGGAGCCGTTGGGTCGCAGCAGGATGCCGCAGGTCTCGTCGTTCCGGTAGCTGACCTGCACACAGCAGCGCTCGTCGGTGCAGAAAGCTGCCAGGTCTCCAAGGGATTCGAAGCACGGTACGTGATTGGCGAAGTGGCGCACCAGCGCCGGGCCTTCGGGCGTGGGCCGCTCGTAGCCAAAGCCATCGAGCTGATAGGGGCGACGGTCGAGTTTGTCCAGGTCGGCCAGGTCGGACAAGAGGACGACGTGACGGGCGGCGTCGTCTGCAAAGATCGCCAGCGTGCGATCCGCAAGCCACCCGGCATCCCCAACGCTCCTGGCTTCTGGCTGCGGCTCTTTGTAATAGGCAATGTAGCGCGCTCCCACGATGCGCTCGGAGAGCACCCGGTCCTGGTAGCAGCGCCGGCATAGCCTCTCGTCCGTGGACGCATCTTCCCCGGCCCGCGCCGGTAACCGCTGGCAACTGGGGCAATCGCCGTGAGGATAAGGCTCGGCCTCCCACTTGAAGGCGCTCTCATTCCAACCTTCCTCATTCTGGAGCAGGTCGCCCAGCCGCTGCCGCTTGGCTGCTTCCACCTCGCGATCCAGTTCATCGAGCACGTCGCAGATGGTTCGGTGCCCCCTTCGTTTGATTGCCAATTCCTTCTGCCCGGCAGCGGCAGTGCCGAACACGACCGCCAGGTCACCCTGAAATTCACGCCAGAGCCATTGGTTGACTTCCCGCTTAATCACTGCCAGTTGGTCGTGGACTATTTGCAGGTTGGGTGCCAAGATAACGAACTGTCCCCCACCGGCAAAAATCTGGGCAGCAATGGGCAAGGGATAACCCGGCACAAGCTCATCACGCAACCGGTGAGCGACGACTTCGGTCAGAGCGGTGATGAAGAAGGAACGCGCTCGCAGTCGCTTGGCCGCGCCGCCCGGGCCGACGTTGGCCACCGAGTAGATATAATCTTGCACGCCGGAGACGTCTCCTTTGATGAACAGGAACGTGGGGTTGAGAGAACGGTGGCTGCTGTAACGGCGGAGGGCATAGGCGGCAGCAATGGCACAACTGGTGCGGGCGTGGTCGAAGAGGGAGACATCGCGAGGTTCGAGATGGACCGCGCTGGGCACGGCCCAGGTGTATCGCTCCAGCAAAGAGTAAATCCACGCTTCTAACTCGCCCCAGTCTTGCGCGTGTTGGAGCGCGTAGGCCAACGCAGCCTTAAAGCCGTCCTGAAGCGATTTGTAATGGGCATCCGTCAGCGGCTCGATGTTCTCAACAGGAAAGGCGCTGGCGGGATCCAGGGACACTGGGAGATACTTGCAGTCGAGAGCACCCACGTTCCGCCCTAACTCGAGGGGAGCGAAGATGCTGTCCAGAGCCCGTGTGCCCTGCGCTTGCTGGCCATAGACCTTCCGCAACGAGCGCTCTCCGGCAGAGAGACCATCGGCGAGGCTAATGCAACGCAGCATACTTTCGTGTCGTGGCATATCCCAGGGGCCATCATAGTCGGAGGGCAGATCCTTGTCTTTATCCAGATAGGGATCGTGGCGCAGGACGAGGTAGCACAACAGGTCCGAGTCCACGTCCTCTGAGAATCGTTGTTGGATGAGGTCAGCGTAGGGCGACTCTCGCAGAAGTTCTACACTGTAGACAGCATGTTTCTTGCCCTTGGGGTCGGGTTTGTTGAGTAGTTTGCCAACGTCATGCAACAAACCGGCGAGAATCAGGGTGCGATACTCTCGTTGCGAATACGTCATTTCAAACTCCTCTATTGGGGGTTTGCCAGAGACGTCATTGGCCAAAGAATAACGAAATGCCCTTTATTTTTTTACAGGAGTTACGCACTTGAGACCTCACAGGTTTTTGAACAGTGCCTGGTAGATGAACTCATATCCAAACGGGCACATTTTCACGTTTTGGAGAGCCTGTGGAAACCTGTGAGGTCTTATTGGGTTTTCGATCTCACCAACTGCGTAAGTCCTGTTACTTTATTGAACGCAATCGCAGGGCAGATTCGCACATCGTCTGCCCAATCCCCGGCCCCCCGGTGAGGGCCGGCTTCTGCCGAAACAAACCGGCCCCGACGGCGACACTGAGTTCTTGCGCCTGTCGGGGCCTGAGATAGTCACACAACGCTCCTTTCGCCGGAAACCAGAAGAGGGGGGAGTGAAGAGGAGGGGGACTATGCTCAAATTGTATCAGAAACGGGTCAACCTGTCAACGAATACTGTACATAATGTTAGGGCTCTGTCAAAGTCCGCCTGGGGACGCGCCGACGAGTTCCAGGGAGCGCCGGAAGCAGGCTGCGTAGTATCGAAATGCATCGGCGATGTTCTGCCAGCCCTTCCAGCG
>JAJRXB010000335.1 GCA_024276515.1 Chloroflexota bacterium | reverse complement strand
GATCCCCCAGCCTACGATTCCGCCCCCCTCGCCCGCCCGGGCGGTGGCCAGCGGGTCGTCACCGCCGACTGCCAGGTGCAACAGCGACAGGCCGGTCACAAAGATCAACTCAACGCCGATGATCACGTCCCAGCGCAGAAGTGGCTCCGATTCGTCGCGCAAGCCGCCCATCAGCATCAGCACTCCCAGCCACCCCACGCCCAAAGCCACAGGAGCAGCTCCCCAGCCGAAAAGCTGGCGCAGCAGCGCCGCCCACCCATCGCTGAGGGTCCCCGAGGTGACAGAAAAGAGGCTCAACAGGGTGATCGCGGCCAACACCAACAGACCCAGGCCCGTCAATTCACGTTGCATCGGGCTGAGGTGCTGCAAAACAGATTCGATCAAGTTGGGTGAATCGCTACGTCGTTTTTTGCTCATCTCAATCAGGGGACAAATCTGCAAACAACGAATCAGCGAGCCAGCGAATCAGCGAATTGCTGACTCGGTGACTCGCTAGCTCGCCGATTCGCCAATTTAGTGATTACCGTCGTAATCGTGGGTCTGTCGCAGGCTCAACCCCAAGCGATGGTTGGCGCTGTCGATATTGATGATACGCACAACGACCTGATCACCCTCTTTAACCACGTTGCGCGGGTGCAAAAAATTTCCCTCCGCCAATTCGGAGATGTGGATGAGACCCTCCAACCCTTCGTCCACGCGGGCAAAGGCACCAAAACTGACGACGTTGGTGATTTCAACCTCGATGAACTGGCCCACCTCGTATCGCTCGTCGACCAGCGTCCAGGGGTCGGGCTTGAGGCGTTTCAGGCTGAGGGCCACCCGATGCTGATCGGGCTCAACGCTCATCACGTAAACCTGAATCTGGTCACCGGGTTTGACCACGTCGGAGGGGTGGTTGACTCGTCCCCAGGAGAGTTCCGAGATGTGGATCAGGCCCTCCACACCCCCCAGGTCCACAAAAGCGCCAAAGCCACACAAATTGGTGACACGACCGGCGCGCACATCGCCCTCGGCCAGTGATGCGAGGAGGGCCTCGACGTCTTGCCCGGTGGCCGCCGCCCGCTCTGAGAAGATGAGGCGGTTGCGGTCACGGTCAAGTTCGATCACCAGCAGACGCAACTTGTCGCCAATTCGACTGGCTAATTCGCTCTGCCGAGCCTGGCTATTCAGCTCGCGGGGCAATTCGAGCAACTGCGACGTCGGCACGAATCCTTGAATCCCGCCAAACTGAACCAACAATCCGCCTCGATTGCAGCCCACCACCTCGAGTTCGACCTGCTCTTTGGCTTCAAAAAGGGTGGCCGCCCGCTCCCAATCCACCGCCAAACTGTCCGGCTCGTGAGTCCATTGGTTCCGCGAGGCATCAGCACCATCCCCCCCGTTTGACGTCGTCGACGTCTCCCTGTCCCGGCCAACGACCACGGGGCGCGGCGGCGGTTTCGTCACCACCTGGCGATGCCGTCTTGGCGGGGCGTTCACCGGGCGGGGGGGGCGCGGGTACTCGGTTGAAGGTGTGGCATGCTCAATGTCGTCTAACAACACGTGCCAGTATGACTCATCAAGGGGTGCTTCCCAGGGGTTAGATACTGCGGTGGTCATTAGTTCTACCTCGCTCCTCAAAGCACATAAAAAGCCCCGGCGCTCCGACCTCTATGGTCGGCTCGTTGCCGAGACTTTCATAGCAAATCAACACGCGGTCACCTGCGACATCGCCTATTATCCCAAATACGCGCCAGCACTATCTCGTCGTATTAATAATAACGGCCAACAGTGCCTATTTATTCAAAGATACCAACCTCACCCTGCCCAGCAAACCAAATCACAAACAGGACTAAAACAGTTCCCTTTGTGCCAAAACTAACAACTACTTCATTATTATATAATGAGGTAAGCATTATTGTCAAGAGTGTGTTTTCTGCTCTTTTTGCTCCATCTCGGCCAGCGCGCGCGCCACCTCTTCGATGGCAACTCGCTGCTTGCGATACAGGTCCGACTCGCTCATGGCCAGCCGGCGGGCAATGTCGCGAACGCGCATGCCCTGGATAAATTTCAGCTCAAGGATGTTGTATAGCAGCCACTCGGCCGTGGTCATACGGCGTTCGCCGTCGGGGCGGAGGTTATCTATGGCCTGGCCCAAAACGGCGCGCAACGCGCGGACGGCGTTGCCATCGTGTTGGTCCATCGCCTCTTGCACCACCCGCAACCGCAGCAAGGGACTGTCGGACAACTGCGGTCCGCCCCAATAATGAGCCAGGGCGTCCCGCACCATCTGGGTGAAGTCGGGGGCGTTGACCGGGCTATCGAGGGCTATGGGGTCCAGGGCAGGCGAGCCGGCGTAGCGGACGGTCCCCCGCAGCCGTTGCACTCGTTCGATCTCCGGGATGATGCGTTCAAGCGCGACGAATACGTCTTGCTGCAAGCGGCGATCTTCCAGCGCCAGTTCGGCCTGAGCGATCAGGGCGGCAGCGATTTCACGCTCGGACTCGGTCAAATCTGGCTGGGCAGCCCGCGCCTCCACAGCCAGCAAACCCAAAATCATATCCCGCGACTTGGTGCGCAGGAGGACAAACCAAAAATCGCCTTGTGGCACAAAGGCCGGCTCTCGCTCGCCGCCATTGCGTGGAGCACGGGTCAGCGCCGACACGTTCACGCCGGACAGCGACACCTCGACCGCCGCCTGGGAGCCACATTGTGCTTCAAGCCGGGGGCCCGAACGGGCGGCCAGATTGGCGATAAAGCCGGTGCGCACTCGCAGCACCTCGCACAGGGCCACGAGGATATTCTCGAGAGCCTGTTGGAGGTCGGTGGTGGTCAGCAGCCGGCGATCAAGTTCCTGTATCCACTCGATCTCCTCCCGATCTCGGCGGAAGACGATCCGATCTATGGCCGGCCTGGCCATGTTGATCGCCAGTTGCGCCAGCACAATCGCCGCCACAATCGAAGTGGCCAGCACCATATCGCGGGGCAGTCCAAAAAGCTGAGACCGCTCTGGCATGGCCATGATAATGAAAATAACCAGTGTGGCTACCAGGGGGCCACGCAACAGATAATGAATCAGACGGTGTTTCACCACCCGGTCGGGTGTGAGCACCCCGAAATAGGCCACGCTGTAAGCCATCACAGCGATCATCAAGGCAATGCCCACGTTGCCCACAAAAAGCAGGGTGAAGAACGAGGCCCTTGACCAGAACGATGGGGACGGGGCGCTGGCCACCAGCAAATAGGGGAACACGCCCAGGGCCGGTGCCGCAAAAGAGACGGCCAGGTAGGTCATGCGCCGGCGAGAAGTCGAGGTGAGGCATCGCTGGCGCGCCAGGTAAATGTTGTAGGCCCCCCAAACGACGGCCGCGAAAAAATAAATGGAAAAGAGCCAAAAAAGAGGACCGGCCCTAAACTGGGTAACGCCGGGGTCGTAAACCCCATCGTGAACCAGCAGTTCGGTCCAAAAGGCCAGCGGCAGCAAAAGAAAGCCGACGAGATAGCCGCCGCGCACCGCCCACCGCCGCAAATCGGACAGCAAATTGGTCGTGCGCAGCAACGAGTCGGAAAAATGCAGATAAGCGGCCGGCGTAAAGGCGATGCCGATCCACTGAATTTTGAGCCAGGGTACGGCCGTTTCCAGCGAGGTCGTCTCAAACAGGGCCACGTCGCCCAGGTAGGTGATGCACACGCAGGCAATGAGCGCGCTGAACGAACGGGCCACAGAGCTTCGGAGGTTGTGGGTGAGAACGTATATCAGCAGCGAAAAAGCCAGAATGACAATGGCCGAAGACAGAGCCCGGTTCAGCGACGAGAGCAAAGTGACCAGGTTGACCGCGAAGATTTCCATAACTAAATTAAACAACACCGTATTCACACAGTCAAAGAAAAGAAGACGGCTATGTCGCCGTTGCTGTAATACCGATCGTTATAGCCGCAAAAAACAAATCCGTGCTTTTGGGCAAAGCGAATAGCCGGGTAGTTCTTGGTTTGAGCTTCCAGCATCATCTTGCCCAGCCCGTTGTCCACCGCCCAATGCTGGGCCGCGCGCAACAGCGCGGTGGCAACGCCCTGCCGGCGATAGGGTCGATGCACGATGAAATTCCGTATCCAGCCCACGCCGTGCCAGGGCTGGACCGTCATATCCAGAAAGGCGACCGGTTGTCCGGCGTCGTCGGCAGCAACCAGAAAGCACTCCCCTTGCCGCCAGTTGGGCAAAAGCTCGTCGGGATGGCGAGGGTACGAAACCTTCATCGGGCGGGGCAGACGCACCGTATCAAAGCGCACTTCAATCGTGCGTTCGTTCTCGTGCGCCTGCATCTGCCACACGTAATCGGTGACATACGAGCCATCCAGATTGTAGCAGACGTTGAGATCGGCCAACTCGGCCAGACGCACGATCATAGGGGCAGACACCCACACAGACGGTAAGCAGGTGGTTACTACTCAGCCAGATGGAGCAAATCAGGTGCCTGGCACCTAAAGCCTGAGCAGTAACATCAGGTGAACAATTACCAGCAGCCAACAGCCGATTCATTCTAGCATCGGCAGCCTGAAAAGGCAAAAAAACTCCCCAGGCAGCGGCAAATGTGCTATACTATGGGCGTTACGAATCACAGCAAAGGGAGGAGACATTGATGATCACCACACATTCGGCGCGGGCATCCGTCAGTGAGACGCTGGCTCAATGGATCGCCAGCTTCCCATTCGACATCAAGATTCTACTCGACATCGCCAGCGACAGACACCTCGACACCGCCAGGCGAGCCCTGGCCGTCGGCGTGTTGAGCTACATCCTGACCCCGATTGACGTGCTGCCAGACACGCTGCGATCGCTGGGGTTGATTGACGACGTGGTGATGCTCCGGTTGGCGCTGGCTGCCATCTGGGACGGGCAAAGTGACCGTCGCAATCTGTACGTAAAAATGCACCCCAACCTTATGTCCACCCTGGACGAAGATGTGACCTTTCTCGATCAGGCGTTGGGCACCGCCAGCGACGGCGTCCGCCAGTTGACCCTGCGTCAGGCCCGGCGCACCTATCGCAACGCCACGCCAGAACAGGTGATTTACTCCGACGATTTGATCGAACACCTATTTACCGACGCCACCAAATTCGCCGCCCGCCTGCGCGCCGATTCGTCGTCGCCGCTGCGCACCCTGGCCCGCTTCAGCCCGCAAGATATTGTCCGGCTGCTGGAGACCGGTCTGCGCGAGGAGGCGCGACGGCACGCTCAAAGCGAAACGTGACGCGAGTCAACCGCCTGCCTTGCATCTGCCAGGCAATTGAGTACAATACACGCACTTGGGTAGTGGTAGAAAAGTAAGTGATATGTCATTGCGAGGGAGTGAAACGGACGAAGCAATCCCCGCGTTGCAGGCCGGAGATTGCGCACCTGCCCCACCGCAGGCACGCAGGTGCGGGTCGCTTCGCTCGCAATGACATCCCTCCGTCACTTACAGTTTAACCACCACCCGCACTTGATCCTAACCTCGACCGAAGGGAGTAATTTATGCCCCCGATCAGTCCAACGTTCAACGTCGGCCCGCTGGTTGTCCACCTGTATGGCATCATCATTGTGACGGGCGCGCTGGCAGGTGCCTACGTCGCCACTCTGGAGGCCAGGCACCGGGGCGAAGACCCGGAGCACGTGTGGAACGCTCTGGTGTGGTGTCTCATCGCCGGTATCCTGGGAGCCCGACTCTATCACATCCTGTCGTCGCCGCAGGGCACTGCCATCGGGTTCCAGTACTATTTCGTCACCAATCCTTTTGAAACGATCACCGTGTTCGGGCTCTCCATCCCCTTCCCCACCGCTTTGATGATCTGGAACGGCGGGTTGGGCATCTTTGGCGGGATCGCGGGGGGCATCCTGGCGGCTGTCATTTACGTGCGTCGCAATCACCTGTCTGTGCTCCGCTGGCTGGACATCGGTGCCCCAGGGCTTGCCCTGGGACAGGCCATTGGTCGCTGGGGAAATTTCGTCAATCAGGAATTGTACGGGCCGCCCACCACTCTACCGTGGGGCATCCCAATTGACGCCGGTCATCGCATCCCTCCCTTCACCGACCTGAGCCGCTTCCCGCTCGAGACCACTCGTTTTCACCCGCTCTTCCTCTACGAGTCGCTGTGGAATTTCGCCGTCTTCGCCGTGCTGGTGGTCGTTGGCCGACGCTACGAGGATCGCCTGAAAGACGGCGACGTTTTGTCGCTATACCTGATCTTTTATGGCCTGGGGCGTATCTTCATCGAGGCGCTGCGCCCCGACGCCTGGTTGATCGGCAACATCCCCGCGGCACAACTGATGTCGGCGGCGCTGATTGTGCTGGGCGTGGGGCTGATGGTGTGGCGCCGGCAGGGTCAGGGGGTAAACGAGTAGCAGGGAACAAAAAGACCTGGGGCAGGGAAAAGGTAT
>JAJRXB010000334.1 GCA_024276515.1 Chloroflexota bacterium | reverse complement strand
GCCATCGAGGCCCTCATCCGTTATCTGGCGGTGGAACTGGCCCCCAAAGGCATCATCGTCAACGCCGTTTCGCCCGGCATCGTTGAAACCGACGCGCTCAAATTCTTCCCCATTGACGTGGGGGAGACTTTGCAGAAGGCCACCGCGCGAACGCCGGCCCGCCGGGTGACGACGCCGGAAGACGTGGCCAAAGTGGTCGCCTTCCTCTGCTCCGACGACGCGGCGATGATTGTGGGCCAGACCATCGTGGTAGACGGCGGCTGGTCGCTTTTGGCGTAACGACCGCCGACGGGCGACAGCCGACCGCCGGTGACCGACAGCCGACGGCTAACAGCGGCGATCCACGGTCGGCTGTCGGCAATCGCCGGAGGAGGGATGATGGCATACAAGTTTGAGCGACTTGAGGTTTGGCGGCTGGCCCTGGAATATGCAGACTTGATGTACGCTATCGCTGAGGAACTGCCGCGTTCTGAGGAGTACAATCTCAAGAGTCAGATCGTTCGGGCGGCGACCAACATTGCGCTCAATATCGCTGAAGGTTCAACCAGCCAGAGCGACGCCGAACAAGCCCGTTTCCTGGGTCTTGCCATTCGCTCCTTGATTGAGACGGTAGCTTGCCAGCATATGATCAACCGGCGCCAGTATCTTGAGGACTCAGAGCCCCTTCGTGACGCCTATCGGTTCGGTGAAAAGCTGTTCGCAAAGCCCCCGGCCTTCCGAACTTCCCTCACAACCAAGACTGGTTCCACTATTCGCGAAGAGCCAGGCGTATACGAGTACGACCTTGATCCACCTTTCTAGCGGCGGTCGGCCGTCGGTGGTCGGCGGTCGTTTCAGGAGGAAACACCATGAGCTTTCAGGACTTGCTGGGCCGGTTGTTGACCGAACCGACGCCGGCTGACTTGCTCGCCTTGCAGACCACGTTGCTGGCGGCCGAGACAGATCCAACTCGCGCCGACGCTGCCCGCCGTGCCCTCGATGTGACCCGCGAATTTCATGGCTATCTCAGCGAACTCCAGGCCAAATCCAGCGCTCGCGAATACAGCGAGTTGGCTTCGATGCTGGACATCGGCGCGGTGGGGGGTGTGGCCCTGGAGAACCTGGCCGAGGCGGGCGAGGCATTGCTGCAACGGTTGCTGCTGGGCGGGCTGAGCGAAACGTTGATGGTACTCGCCTCGCGCCAATATGTGAAGGCCTGGGGGCGTGAGATGCACCCGATTCACATGCGGGCGGTCTGGTTTCTGCGGAGCGAACTGTGGCGGCTCTCGGTCGCCGGGCGGCCCGATATGCCGGCCGAGGAGCGCGCCGCCCTGGTGGATACCCTGTTGGCCCCTGCCCTCGACGCCGCCGCCACCGACCAGGTCCGCGTCGCCTTGCTGGGGCGGCTGTTCCAGATATTGCTCATCATCCACCTGGCCGAGGTGCTATAGCTTTGATTCCCCAGACTCAGAGTGCTATAATTGCTTTTGAAGGGGGTGATAGATGAACACATACGAAACCATCGTCACCCGGCGCGCGGTGCGGCACTTCACCGACCGGCCTCTGCCCGACGAGGTGCTGACACGTATTCTGGAGGCCGGTCGCTGGGCGGGGAGCGCGAAAAACACCCAACCCTGGCACTTCATCGTGGTGCGGTCACCCGAGACGCGGGACCGGCTGGCCGCGTGCGGACGGTACGCCGGCCACTTGCGGGGGGCAGCCGTGGCGGTGGTAATCGTCACCGGGCCGGGCCGGTGGGCGGCCCTCGACACCGGACGCGCCGCGCAAAACATGATGCTGGCCGCCTGGGCCGAGGGAGTCGGCTCGTGCATCGCTGCCCTGCACAACGAAGCCTGCGCCCGCGCCGTGCTGGGCGTGCCGGAAGACAAGCAGATTCAGCTTGCCATCTCCTTCGGCTACCCCGATCCCAACGCCCCGGCCACCATCGAGGGCTGGCCACTGGAGAAGGTGCTGGCGAGCGTGGGCCGGCGACCGTTGGAAGAGATGGTGCATTGGGAGGGGTGGTAGCTCCTGCGCTGGCGCTACACCTCACGCCGGTGCTTGACCCGCACGATGGTCGCCGACTGAGCTTCGTCGTCAATCTGGTAGAGGACGCGATAATCTCCAACCCGGATGCGCCACCCCTCTATGTTGCTGCCAACCAACTTGCGCACGCCGGGAGGGCGAGGGTCGTCCCGTGAGGCCAGTATCTTGTCGTTGATTCGCCGGAAAATGACGTCGGGCAACTTACGCAGGTCGCGCTCGGCGGAGTGCTTGATGAGCAGGGTGTACATCGGCTACGTCTCGTTGCCCTCGTTCACACTTTCGGAGGACGCCGGCGAAGTATCTTGTCGGGATGAGCCGAGCTCAGCCAGGAACTCTTCGTAAGGACGAGTCGGTTCGGCCTCGGATGCTTGAAAGCTGGCCAGGTCGGATAGGTCTTCCAGTTGAGCTATTAACGTCTCATAACGATCGTAGTCCACCAGCACGACCACCGGACGTCCGTGCTGGGTGACGTACACCACTTCGTCCTCACTTTGAACTGTCTTGATCACATCTTACGCAGTTTAGGTTTGTAGTGACGACTTCCCTGGCCTGCCGCCAGGACAGGGAAGTCGTCACTACGGACCCTATTTTTGTGCTCAACTGCGTAAGTACTATCGGTGAAAGTCCCGCGACACACCGACGAAAACTTCGGCACCGTCGCTGCCCCGCCGCTGACCGACGAGGAAGTCGCCCGCGTCCGGCAAATTGTGCTCGGCGAGGAAACACGTGAAGCGTGAAAATATGAAACGCAAAACTCGCTACACCAATCAGCAGGTAGCCGACCTCCTCTATAAAATAGCCGACCTGGTCGCCATCAAGGGCGAGGTCATCTATCGGGTGATGGCTTATCGCAAGGCGGCCGATAGCATCGCCCACCTGGGACGTGACATCAACGAGGTGTGGCGAGAAGGGAAGCTGCAAGAGATCCCGGGCGTCGGCCAGGCCATTGCCGACAAGATCAGCGAACTCCTCAGCACCGGGCATATGAGCTTTTACGACAAGCTGACAGCCGAGGTGCCTCCCTCGCTGGTGGAGGTGTTGCGCATCCCCGACGTCGGTCCCAAAAAGGCGCGGGCTATGTGGCAGGAGTTGGGTCTGACCACCGTCGCCGAGGTGAAGGCGGCCGCCGAGGCCGGCAAGCTGCGTGCGTTGCCCGGCTTTGGCCCCAAAACCGAAGCGAAAATCCTGGCCGGCATCGAATCGCTGGCCCGCCGCATCACCGACCGGGTGCACCTGGGGGTTGCTTTCCCGGCGGCGCGCGATCTGGTAGGGGCGTTGGCCCGTCTGCCGCAGGTGCGACGGGTGGCCTACGCCGGCAGTCTGCGACGCTTTTGCCCCACCATCGGCGACCTGGACATCCTGGCCGCCACCGACGATCCTGTCGGCGTGATGGCCGCCTTCCGCCAGCTTCCCCAGGTGGAAACAGTCTTGCTGAGCGGCGAGACCAAAACCCGTGTGCGATTGATCGGCGGCCTGGAGGCCGATTTGCGTTGCCTGGACGAAGCTCGCTGGGGGACGGCGTTGCAATACTTCACCGGCAACAAGGCGCACAACATCAAGCTACGCGAACTGGCCCTCAAGCAGGGTTTCAGCCTGAGCGAATACAGTCTCAAACGTGAGGATGGCTCGGAGATTCTCTGCGCCGAGGAAGAAGAAGTTTACCGGGCGTTGGGCCTGCCCTTTATCGAGCCAGAGTTGCGCGAGGACTGGGGCGAAATCGAAGCGGCGCTGGCCGGCGAGTTGCCCCGGCTGGTCTCGATCCAGGACATCCGGGGCGAGGTCCATTGCCACTCAACCTGGAGCGACGGGCGGGCCAGCATCGAGGAGATGGCCCTGACCGCCGAGGCGCACGGCTACGAGTATCTGGTCATCAGCGACCACAGCCAGGGCCTGGGAATGACCAGGGGGCTCACCCCGGAGCGTCTGCGCCAGCAGTGGGCCGAAATCCAAACAGTCCGGAGAAAGTTGCAGCGACTGCGGCTGCTCCAGGGGACCGAAGTGGAGATCAAAGCCGATGGCTCGTTGGACTTCCCCGACGAGGTGCTGGCCGAACTGGATTTTGTCGTCGCCTCCGTGCATTCCAGTCTGCGTCAGGA
This sequence comes from Chloroflexota bacterium, assembly GCA_024276515.1. Classification (GTDB taxonomy): domain Bacteria; phylum Chloroflexota; class Anaerolineae; order 4572-78; family NAK82; genus JAJRXB01. The sequence continues at coordinate 9,671 of JAJRXB010000334.1, read as the reverse complement.
CCGGGAGACTATCACCCGCCGGGTGGTGCGGGCTATGCGCAGTCCACACGTTGACGCCATTGGGCACCCTTCGGGTCGCCTGCTCACCCGGCGAGAAGAGAGCGCAGTAGACCTGGACGAGGTCTTGCGCGTTGCCGCCGAAACGGGTACAATGATAGAGATCAACGCCGCCCCGGAGCGGCTGGATCTGGACGACGTTCACGTGCGGAGCGCCGTTGAGTCAGGTGTGTCCCTGGTCATCAACACCGACGCCCATCAACCCGGCGACTTCGACAACCTGCTCTTCGGCGTGGCGACCGCCCGGCGCGGTTGGGCGGGACCGGAGCACATCGCCAACACCCTTCCCCTCGAAGCGCTGTTGGCTCGCAAAAAAGGAGGCGCGTAGGTTATGCCCACCATCCTTTACGCCGAAGATGATCGGGACTGCCGGGAACTCTTTGCCTTTGTGTTGCGCCAGCACGACTACCAGGTATACGAGGCCATCAACGGCGCGCAGGCGGTGCAGATCGTGCGCGACGAGCCGATTGACCTGGTGATCCTGGACGTGCGTATGCCGATGATGACTGGCTACGACGCAGCCCGGATGATCGGCAAAGAAGCCCCCCACGTTCCCATCATGTTTCTCAGCGCCAAGGGATTGCAGCGCGAAGTGCAGAAGGCATTCGATTGTGGCCCAATGGTGGTAGACTATCTGGTGAAGCCGGTGACGCCCGACCAGTTGGTGCAGCGTGTGGACGAGGTTCTCCAGGTCGCCCGCACCCAGGGGCTGGAGGCGGTGCGCCAGGAAAGCCTGACCCGCGAAGAACTGGCCTACGTGCGGCGCTGATACGTCGCGGGATGATTCCCCACTCCGTAACCGGGGCTGATTCCATACGGGTTCAGCGGACAGGCAACGGATGAACGGATGTCTCTCCTCGCGCCGGCGTGTGATCCGCTCATCCGCTACTTTATTTGTTGATAATCTCCTCTTGCTCAGAAAACTAATACTACGGCGAAATCACTCCTGAAAAACTTCCGAAATCTGGGCATATATCCTTAAAATTGTTCCCCTTTAAGCAAAGCAGGTGACAGTCACTTGAAATGGCGCGAAAACGAGGTGGTTTTGTAAGTCGTGACCCCAATCATTGTGCCAAAAGTGACTGTCACCCTGGCGTAAATTCGTTTGGGAACAACTCTCTTAAGTTGCTGCACACGACACCACCCCCTCTGCTCGTAGCCTGGTCACCTCATCCTGGTCGATCCCCAGTTCCAGCAAAATCTCCAGAGTGTGCTGGCCGGGATGGGGTGCGCCCCGGCGGACGCTGGCGGGGGTGTCGCTGAAGCGGGCGGGGAAGCGGGCATGGGGCGTGCCGAAGTCGTCCGTGAATATCTGATCTCGATGGACGACCTGCGGGTCATCCATCATCTCGTCCAGGGTCAGCAGGGGGGCGATGCACGTCTCTTCCGGGTCGAGCAGGCTCAACCATTCGGCCAGGGTGCGGGTTTTGAAGAGGGCGCGCAGGTTTGCCAATCGTTGGGCGGCACCTTTGCCGGTGTTCAGAGCGTGGGGCAGCAGATCGGGGCGCTGGATGGCGTCGCAGAAGGCCCGCCAAAATTTGGGCTCCAGCGCGGCCAGCGACAGGTAGCGTCCGTCCTTTGTCTCGTATACGTTGTAGCACAGGGCGTCGCCGGTGAGCATGCCGATCCCGGCCCCCAGATCGGCCAGCGCCGGATGGCGGCTGAGGGGGAGCAGCAGGTAGGTCCAGGCCAGCGCGCCGTCGAGCATGGCTACGTCCAGGTATTGGCCTTCGCCGGTTTGCTGGCGAGCGATGAGGGCGGCCAGGATGGCGACCACAGCCGGCATCGCTCCTCCGCCCACGTCGGCCAGTTGAACGGGGAGCAGGTGAGGCCGGTCGTCGCTGCCCCGGTTGAAGGCGAGCAGCCCGGCCAGGGCCAGGTAGTTGCTGTCGTGGCCGGGGCGCAGACGGTATGGCCCATCCTGTCCAAAGCCGCTGATGCTGCAATACACCAGCCGGGGGTTGACCGCCCGCAGCGCGTCGTAGCCTACCCTCAGCCGATCCATCACGCCGGGGCGAAAGCCCTCCAATAGCACGTCGGCGGTGGCGACCAGCCGCCTCAAAATCTCCGGGCCGCGTGGGTCTTTTAGATTGAGGGTGAGGGAGCGTTTGTTGCGGTTGAGGGCGGCGCGGTAGGGATTGGCCGGATCGCGGGGGATAGCGAGTTGACGGCTGTCGGCGACTTCGGGCACTTCGACCTTGATCACGTCGGCGCCCAGGTCGCCCAGCCACATCGCGGCGAATTCGCCGGGCAGCAGGTGGGCCAGGTCCAGCACGCGCAGCCCGGCCAGCGGGCCGGCTGAGGAGGAGGGATCGGTCGTCGTCGTTGATGCGTTCATCACTCGCCTTTGCCTCCTTGCTGAAGATGGCAACGCCCTGGCGAGCGGCAGGTTGTCCAGATCATAGCAATGAATCGGGCAATTGTCAATCTGCTAAATTTTGATGACATTTGTCACGGACAATTGCGATGGATGTCACTAATTAAAAGATGGGAGATGTATTATAGTTTCTATGGGTAAAATTACCCAAGCAATACCCACGTCTGCCACGTTTGTTTGGGTGGACTTTGGTTATTTTGAGGGGTGAGCACCCCTGGCGAAGTCCCCGAAGGGTGGTGCGGCACGTGGGCGTGCCTCACGCCACTACTCAGCCACCCTTGCGGTAGTAACCAATTTCGTACTTTTGCGCTCAGTTTACGCCTTGACTTGCCGGCAAAAATGCGAAGTTAATTAACGGACAGAGAAGGCAAGGGAATGGATCGACGCCGAGTGTTTTGGATTGCCCTTGCCACAGCCTTGTTGCTAGGGCTGATGGCGACCGGGTCGGTGCTGGCCGAAGGGCCGCCGCGACAGGCTGGCGACAACGGGGCGTGTCTGACCTGTCACGGCAGGCCGGGTTTGGTGTATGAATTCCCATCGGGGGAAGTCTGGGCGCTGTACGTGGACGAGGAGGTCTTTCGCTCGTCGGTCCACGGGCAGCAGGGGCTCGCCTGCACCGCCTGTCACCCCACTGTCGGGAGCTATCCTCACCCGCCGCTGACGGTGAATAGCCTCCGCTTGTATCAACTGGAGCAGTATCAAACGTGCGTGCGTTGCCACGAGGACGAGTATCAACGCTCGCTAGACAGCATCCACGCCCAGGAGATTGCGGCAGGCAACTGGAACGCCGCCATCTGCACCGACTGTCACGGCTCCCACGACATCACGCCGCCCGACCAACCTCGCACCAGGATTCCGCGAACGTGCTCCCAATGCCACGCCGCCATCTACGACGAGTACCGGGGGAGCGTGCACGGCCGCGCGTTGACCGACGAGAGCAATCCCGACGTGCCCACCTGCATTGATTGCCACGGCGTGCACAATCAGGAGGACCCGCGCACCACCCGGTTCCGACTCAACTCGCCCAGGTTGTGCGCCACCTGTCACGCCGACAAGGCGTTGATGAGCAAATACAACATCTCGACCAACGTCTTCGCCACCTACGTTGCCGACTTTCACGGCACCACCGTCACCTTGTTCGAGCGTGAGTCACCCGATTTGCCCACCAACAAGCCGGTCTGCTACGACTGTCACGGTGTGCACAATATGAAGAGTCCAGACGATCCCGAGTCGATGGTCTATCGGGAGAATCTGCTGCGAACCTGTCAGAAGTGTCACCCGGATGCCACCGAGAACTTCCCGGCCAGTTGGCTCAGTCACTACGAGCCAGACATCGAGAGATACCCGATTGTCTATTTCGTGGACCTGTTTTACAAGATATTGATCCCCTCCGTCCTGGGATTTATGGGGGTCTACGTGGCGGTAGACGGGTGCAGCCGGCTGATGCGACGCGCGCGTGGCAGAAAAAAGAGGAGAGAGACAGGGTAACGATGGCCGAGCAAGAAAAAACCTATCCCCGATTTACCCTCTCCCAACGCCTGGAACATTGGGTGATGAGCCTGGCGTTCGCCGTGCTGGCGGTGACTGGCCTGCCGCAGCGTTATGCCCTTACCGACTGGGCGGAGTGGATAATCGTGCGATTTGGCGGCATCGAGTCGGTGCGCCTCATCCATCGGGGGGCGGCGGTGGTCTTTGGTCTGGTCACCTTTTATCACTTTGTGGCGGTGGCATATCGAATTTACGTCTTGCGGGTGCGTCCGACGATGATGCCCACCCTCAAAGACGCGAGGGATATGCTGGACGTCATCCGCTACGATCTGGGCCTGGCCCGACGACCCCCCAAGTTCCCGCGCTACAACTTCACCGAAAAGATAGAGTATTGGGCGGTGATCTGGGGCGCGGTGCTGATGGGGCTGACCGGCTTTATGCTGTGGAATCCCATCGCCACTGCTCGCTTCCTGCCCGGCGAATTCATCCCGGCGGCCAAGACGGCCCACAGCGCCGAGGCATTGCTGGCGGTGCTGGCAGTGCTCATCTGGCACGTATACTGGGTGCACATTCGGATCTTCAACAAGGCCATCTTCACCGGCAAGGTGACACGGGAGCAGATGTTAGAGGAGCACGCCGCCGAGCTGGAAGAGATCGAAGCGGGGATCACCCTGTCCCCGGTGCCGAGAGAAGTGAAGCGTCGGCGGGAGCGGGTTTTCTTGCCGGTGGCGACGGTGACGGGGCTGGTAGCCAGCCTGGGTTTGTATATGTTTGTGACCATGGAGCAGACGGCCATCACCACCGTGCCGCCGGCTGAGACGGCCGTGGCTTTTGTGCCGGCCACGCCCACGCCCACCAACACGCCGACGTCCACACCCACTGGCACGCCAACGCCTCTGCCTACGCCGACGCCACCAGGCGGCGTGGCGGCGACCACCACCCCCGAAGGAGGAGCGGCGGTGCTGTCGCCGGGCATCCCGCACCCGCTGGAAGGGTTTGAGGATTGTCTGCTGTGTCACGCTGCCGAGGCGGCTGTTCCCTTCCCCGCCGAGCACAAGTCGTATGGAGTGAACACCTGCCTGGTTTGTCACGTCGCCCAAGAGGAGAGCCCTCTGCCGGCGCCGGTGAAGCACGAACTGGAAGGACGGGATGACTGTCTGTTGTGTCACGCGGTTGACCTGCTGCCGGAAAGTCATCAGGCGGCGGCGTTCACCAGCTCCGATTGTCTGCTGTGCCACGCGCCATAGCGCCATCAGCTTCGGCAGGATGCAAGGTTTGGTAAAAATTCGGGTGGTGGTTAAACTGTAAGTGACGGAGGGATGTCATTGCGAGCGAAGCGACCCGCACCTGCGTGCCTGCGGTGGGGCAGGTGCGCAATCTCCGGTCTGCAATACGGGGATTGCTTCGTCCGTTTCACTCCCTCGCAATGACATATCACTTACGTTTCTACCACTACCCAAGATTCATGGTATAAGATGGTATAAGGGAGAGGGAAGTGAGTAGAATTACCAGTTGGCTTTTTAGTCTTCGACGGCCTGTGCGTTGGGCTGTCATCATTGCGGTGATGATATTCCTGATATTGGCAGCCATCACCATCAGCGCCACGACGTGGGAATACACCAACAGCCCTGCCTTTTGTGGCACCACCTGTCACGCCATGCCGCCCGAATACACCGCGTATCAAATCTCGCCCCATGCCCGTGTGGCTTGCGTGGACTGTCACCTGGGGCAAGACACCGTTTTGCTCACCGTGCCGCGCAAAGCGAAGGAACTCAGTCACGTCGTCAACGCCCTCACCAAGTCCTACGAGCCGCCGATCTACGTCAAAAACCTGCGCCCGGCCCGCGACACCTGCGAACGGTGTCACAACCCGGAGAAATTCTCCTTTGACACCTTCGTGGAAATCAAACGCTTCGCCGAGGATGAAGCCAACACCCCAACGCGCACTTATCTCATTGTCAAGACCGGGGGCGGCACCCGGCGTGAGGGGCTGGGGCGGGGCATTCACTGGCACATCGAAAACGAAGTCTGGTTCTATTCCGATGACCCGCTCAAGCAAACCATCCCTTACGTGCGTGAGGTCGGCCCTGAGGGGCGGGTGATTGAGTATTTCGACGTGGAAGCAGGTCTGCCGCCCGACTTTGGTCAACAGGTTGAAGACCGGCTGCACCTGATGGACTGCATTGACTGCCACACCCGCATTTCTCACCTCTTCCGTTCGCCGTCCGATGCGATGGACGATGCCCTGGCCCGCCGACAGATTGACAACCGCATCCCCCGCATTAAACAGCGGGGCGTTCAGGTGTTGAGCCAGAAATACAACAGCACCGAAGAGGGCTTGCAGGCCATCGAGGCCCTCGACGATTGGTATCGAGAAAACTACCCCGATTTTTACGCAGAGAACCAGGCGGCAGTGAAAAACGCCATCAAGGTGATCGAAGAGATTTTCACTGTGACCGTGTTCCCCAACCTGGGCATCGGTTGGCAGACACATCCCAACAACGCCGGCCACCGGGAGTTCCCCGGCTGCTTCCGCTGCCACGACGGCAAGCACACGTCGCCGGCGGGCAAGACCATACGGTTGGAGTGCAACATCTGTCACTCCATTCCCGAGGTCGTGGAACCGGGCAAGGCTGCCCCTGTGTTGAGCATCGACAAGCCGGGCGAGCCTGAGTCGCACCAGGATTCCAACTGGCTGGCGCGGCATCGCTATCAATTCGACGAAACGTGCGTCGCCTGTCACGACGTGAGCAACCCCGGCGGCACCGACAACACAAGTTTCTGCTCCAATAGCGCGTGCCACGCCATCAAATGGAAATACGTGGGCCTGGACGCCCCGGCTATCCGGGCGATGGTAGAGCCGCCGCCGGTCCCCGGCAACGGTCAGCCTCAGCCGGTGCCGCATCCCATCGGGCCGCGCACCGATTGCAACGTGTGCCACGACGCCACCGATGGGGTGCGACCTTTCCCCGCCGATCACACCAGCTACGAGCAGACACTTTGCACCCAGTGCCACCAGCCAACCCTGGTCGAGGGCTCGGAGGCTGCCCCCATACCGCCGATATCCCACACCCTGGAGGGGCGGCGCGACCAGTGTCTCGTCTGTCATGGGGAGCACGGTTTTAAGCCTTACCCGGCCGATCACATAGGGCGTATGGCCAATACCTGCCTATCGTGCCACGAAGAGGGGGTAGCGCCTGGGGACAGCACCAGCTCGACAGAACCGGCAACCGAGGGAACCGGGGAGGGTGAGGCGAAGACTGCGCCGCCAACGCCGGCCGATCACGTTGGGCGCGAAGGGCTTTGCCTGGGTTGCCACCAGCCCGATGGCGGTGTGCAACCCGCGCCGGCCGACCACGCAGGGCGTGAGGTTGACGTTTGTCTGAGCTGCCACGTTCCGGCCGAATAGCATAAGACGTTTTACGCCGGGCCTTATTACTACAACCGCACTTCCTCTTTTGAGGGGGCAGAAGGTGACTGTCACCTGGGGCACGGTTGTAGTATTATCCCTCGGATTCGAGATAGATGCCAATGTGATGCTTGACGGCGTAGGTGGCCAGCTCGATGCGATTGTTCAGGCCCAGTTTGTTGAGCAGGCTGCTCACGTGGTTGCGCACCGTCTTTTCACTCAACACCAGGGCCCTGGCGATCTCGCGGTTGCTCTTGCCCTGCGACACCAGGAACAACACCTCGATCTCCCGTTTCGACAACTCACGAAAAGCGCTTGCATCCAGCAGTCGCTCCGTTCGGCGCATCCGTTGCAAAACGCGCTGGGTCACTTGCGGGTCGAGCAGCGCCTCGCCGCGCCGGATGGCTTCGATGGCCCGCAGCAATTCTTCGTTGCCCACCTGCTTGAGCACGTAGCCGGCGGCCCCGGCCAAAATCGCCTCGGCGACGAGGTCGTCGTTGGCAAACGAGGTGAGGATGATCACCTGGATGTGAGGCCAGCGCTCGGTGATGTGGCGACAGACCTCCATGCCGGGTTGGTCGGGCAGGCGGATGTCGAGAATCACCAGGTCTGGGTCCAGGCGTTCGCAGGCGTGCAGTGCCTCTCGAGCCGACCCGGCTTCCCCCACCACCGTTACGCCGGGGACATCTTCCAGCAACGTGGCCAGTCCCAGGCGGACCACTTCGTGATCGTCCACCAGCAGAATTCGCAGCATCTTCACCGGGGATCTTCCCACGGGACGCTCAACACGACCTGGGTGCCCTGCGGCGACCTGCGCTCGATGCGCAGAGTCCCTCCCAGCAGACGCGCCCGGTCGCGCATATTGCGCAAACCAAAGCCGGTCATGTGCTCGTCGGAGAGGCCGACGCCATCGTCGGTGACGGTCACCTTCAATTGTCCGTCGCGGCGCTTGGCCACCACCGACACGTGGCGCGCGTGCGCGTGACGGACAATGTTGCTGAGTGCTTCGTTGACGATGGCCAACACGTGTGTGGCGCGGCCCGGCGAAAAGAGATCGTCGTCGTCGCAGTCGATGGTCATCTCCACCTTTATGAGCGACTGGAGGTGCGGGTCGTTGGCCATTTTGCGGAGTCCCTCCACCAGACTCTCGCAAGATGTGTCAGGCTCCAATTCGGCGATGAACTGGCGCAGGTCGCGGATCGCGTGGTGCAAGGCCGAGATCACGCGGTCCAGACGTGTTGCCAGGGGGTCATCGTCGTTCATCTTTTTCCGAATCGACTCGGCTATCAGGCCGGCGGTGTACACCGTTTGAATCGCCCCGTCGTGTAGTTCGCGGCTGACCCGTTCCCGTTCGGCGAGCAGAATCTGAGCCTGTTCCATCTCCTCAATACGTCGGTCTATTTCCACTTCGAAGATTTCCAATCCGCGCACCACCGAGACAACCAGCACCAGCCCCGCCAGCGACCGCAAGACCTCGGGGGGCATTCCCAGCAGGTCGATCACCGTTTCTCCATTGATGACGTTTGCCGGGAAGAAGGAAGCCGGCGGCCCGAGCAGGCCTCCAAAGATGGCATACGAGGCCAGGGCCAGGCTGGAAACCTGGAACGTCCGCGCGATGTGAGAGAATTCCTGCAACTGGACGTGTTGTCGCGTCTGTTGTCGGAGGCCCAGGGCGGCCGCCGTCGCCCCCGGAAAGCCCAACAGGTAGCGTGCCCAGACGTTGGCATTGCCCACCAACTGGTCGGCATCCATCCGGGGCACCTGGCTGGCCCACAAGAGCGCGGTGGCCCAACCAATCAGCAACACGGCCGGGACAGCTTGAATCCAGCGCAGGCGGGGGTAAAGGGGACGCAGGGTCTCCGCGCCAAACTGAAACAGGCAGGCAAACGAAAAAGCCAGCAAACAGACTTGGAGCAGCCGCAGCGTTTCTACCCAGGCTACGTTGAGATACTCCGTCTGGATGGGGATGAAGATAGCGCCCCACTCGTGCAGCCCGTGCGTCAGACCAAAAGCTCCCAGCCAACCCAGGCTGCGCGCCAGGTCGAGCCGACTGTGCCGCCTGGATTGCCAGGTGATGGCCAGTCCCAGCACAAAGAAGACCTGCCCGTAAACAAACAGGATAATCGTTTGATTCAGGGTGAAGAATTCGCGCCAGAGATTCATCTTTCGTTTGTCCCCGTGTGCTGAGGTGACAGTCACTTTTGGCACGATTATCAGGTCAGAATTTGAAAAATCACCCCGTTTTTTGCGCCAGTTCAAGTGACTGTCACCTGCTTTTGCTTAAAAGGGAACAACTCTATTATACGACGTATGCAACGATGCGCCAAACAAGGCCGGGAG
>JAJRXB010000333.1 GCA_024276515.1 Chloroflexota bacterium | reverse complement strand
GCACTCGGGACAGGCTTTGTGACCGCCGAAATGGGGGAGTAGAGTTGAATGATGGAAGAAGAACTGCGAGAGCAGTGCCTGCGTGGTGTGCGTCGGGTGCTGGCCCAACGGGGATGGGAGCTCGTGGAAGATGAGGTCACCTTCGTCGAGGAAGTGCTGGCTGAGGTCAAGACCCGCTGGCAGAACGCCCGCCGGCCGCTGGAGAAGATCATCGAGGATGCGACGCTCCATTGCTACTGTCACTTGTGGCACACTGCCTGTGGTGCCGACGGGACGATCCGCCAGAGGCGAGCCTTCACCGAATTACACCGGTATCTGTATCCCATCGCTCTCTACCGTGCCAAATACGATCAATACATCGCTGAGGAAAGCACCCAGGAGGCTTTGTTCAGCGTATGGGAGCGGTTGGATCGGGTCAGGGATCCCGGTAGTTTTGCCCGTTGGGCGGGGGTCATTGTTTCCAATGCCGTGCGCGATCACATCAGGGAACGGGCTCGGAAGGTTGGGAAGGATGAGAGCGGGAAATATGTGTGGGAGTTCAAGGAAATCACTGAGGCCGACCTGCCAGCCTACCGAGGAATGGACGATGCGGGAGCAGCACTGTGGGGAATGGACAACCGGCCTGGATCGTCTACCGGTCAGGGGCCCAGCATGACGGAAGAGATACGGGACAGAATCGAAGCGGCCATCAGACGTTGTCTGCGCAGCAAACAACGACAGGCGGTGATCGTGGGGCTTTTTCTCGAAAACAAGAGCTTTAAGGAAGTAGCTGATACCCTGGGTACGACACCTCAGAACGTATCGGTGCTCAAAAGCAGAGCACTAACTCGTTTACGAGAGTGTGAGGAGTTCTTGAGCGCTTTGGAGGATTTGATGTGAATGTCACCGCTCCCCTTGTCAGGGTTATCCTGGGTCTGCCCGACGATGCCATGACCTGTGACGAGTGTCAAGCCTGGTTGCCCACTTATGTGGATGCAGATATCGGGGGCATCTCTGGTCACCCCCGGTATCTACCAGTGAAACGCCACCTGCTCCTCTGCGCTGGCTGTGCCGTCGCTTACCTGGATCTCCTGGATCTGGCCCTGGCCGAGGAGCGAGGGTGGATTCGCCCACCGACCTACTACCCTGAACCTGATTGGAGTTTTCTTCCCGGAGAGTGCGCAGATGACCGATGATGAGAAGAATGACCTTGGCTGGCAACGCCTGAAGGGTCGTTTGGCCAGTCTGGACCCGACCACAGTGCCGGGTGAATTGCTCCACCTGGCTCGGGCTGTCACTGGGGTACATGACCCCGCCATGAGGTGCGATGAGTGCCAGGCCTGGCTTCCAACCTACGTGGACGCGGAGGTGGGCGGTCTGGCGGCGGGGCAATTGCACCCACAGGTCAAGCAACACCTGGACTTGTGTGCTGACTGCGAGGCGGAGTATCTGGAGATGCTGGAGCTGGCCCTGATGGAGGACGCCGGGCAACTCCCGGTGCCCGAAAGGCTACCGGCTCCTGATCTAGGCTTCTTGCCTTCGCTCTCATTTGTGGAACTAGCTCGTGAGATGGTTACCAAAGTGACAGAAGGGGTGTTGGCAGCTTTGGCTCCCGATAGGTTGGAGGAACTGACCATCATCGGCGACATCTTCTTCGCGCGTGTGGAGGAACTCGGCGGGCGATTTGCCTTGCATCCAGCACTGTCCGCCGCTCTTGGCTTGGGGGCCGGGGAAGCTTCGATAGAACTTCTCTCCCTCGCCGCGTCCTACGAAACCACACGACGAATGGCTGAAACCTTCTCGGCACAGGAAATCCAGTGCCAAGTTGAACAGGGGGAGTTCACCGAGGCCCTGGCACAGACGGCGGAGAAAGTGGCGCGGGAGATGAAGATGAGCCGCGAGGAAGCCCGGACGTTCGCTCAAGTCTATGCTGAGGTGACCCGCGACGAGCTGTACACATGGCTATCATTGACAGAGAGGCCGCGCCGGAGTGGATGATCATCAGAGACCACACCTCAACGTCTTCGCTTTACCCTCGCGGACGACGATTCTGTTTGTCTT
>JAJRXB010000332.1 GCA_024276515.1 Chloroflexota bacterium | reverse complement strand
GAACTTTTGGAGGCAGCCCGAATCGACGGCGCCAACGAGATACAAATTTTCTTCAAGATCACTATTCCCTATATTCGAGGCACAATTGTCACGGTATCAACCACCATCGTCATCTTCACCCTGAAGATATTCGACATCGTCCAGGCGATGACGGGCGGCAACTTTGGCACGCAGGTGATCGCCAACGAGCAATACACCCAGATGTTCAGAGCATTCCACTTTGGACGCGGCGCAGCCATCGCCATTGTCCTTTTGATCGCCGTCATCCCGGTGATGTGGTATAATCTGCGCCAGTTTGGTCGGCAGACGGAGGCGTTCTAATGAGTGCAAGAAGACAAAATCTGCTCGGCAGACTCTTTGTGTACGGAGTCCTGATCCTCATCGCTGCCATCTGGACCACGCCGACGGTTGGCTTGCTCGTCAGCTCTTTCCGTCCGGGCGACGACGTCGTCGCCTCTGGCTGGTGGACCGTCTTCCGGGATCCGACCGAAGCCAACCTGAGCCTGGACAACTATCGGATTGTTTTGGGCACCGTCGGGGATAACCCCCAACTGCAAGAAAAAATCCAGAGGGGACAGGAGAACATCAACCTGTTCGGCGCTGTGTTGAACAGCATAACGGTCACAGTCCCGGCGACGGTGATCCCCATCTTGATCGCTGCCTTTGCCGCCTATGGTTTTGCCTGGATACAATTTCCTGGGCGCAGGATTTTCTTCATCGGCGTGGTGGCCTTGCTGGTGGTGCCGCTGCAGATCGCCTTGATCCCCATCCTGAAAGATTACATCGCGCTTGATCTGAGCGGGACCTTTTTGGGCATTTGGTTGGCCCACACCGGTTTCGGCTTGCCATTGGCCGTGTATCTTTTGTATAACTACATCAGCTCGTTGCCCAGGGATCTCTTCGAGTCGGCCTTTATCGACGGCGCCTCGCACTTCACCATCTTTACGCGCCTGATCCTGCCGCTCTCGTTGCCGGCGCTGGCCTCGTTCGCCATCTTTCAGTTTCTGTGGGTGTGGAACGACCTGCTGGTCGCCCTGGTGTTCCTCGGTGCCAACCCTCAGGTCGAGGTGCTGACGCAGCGACTCCTGGGCATGTTGGGCACGTTTGGCACAGACTGGCATCTGCTCACCGCCGGAGCCTTCGTCTCGATGGTCTTCCCGCTCGTCGTCTTCTTCGGCCTCCAGCGCTACTTCGTGCGTGGTTTGCTGGCCGGTTCGGTGAAGGGATAAGGTAGTGTTCACCCCTCCCTGGCAGGGAGGGGCCGGGGGAGGGTGGAATCTCGCCCGGAGATAGATTCCGCCCCGGATGCAGGGCGTTTCTCCGGCGTCCCCTCCACCCCCACCCCAACCCTTCCCCTACGAGGTGGAGGGAGCGAACGCTTGCGGGAGAGGTGACAGGTTGGGGCGCAAGAGTATCTCGGATGATGGGTGGCTGAGTGGGTAGATTCAGTCAAGATGAACAGGAGAATGCATGCTACAGAACGTCGAAACCGAAACCAGGTCCCTGGAAGACTACCGCCCCATCGTCGGCGACGAAGCCATCGAGGAGATTCATGCCCTGGCCGAATCGCTGCAAGGAGCACGAGTTGTCCACGTGAACGCCACCGCCTTCGGCGGCGGGGTGGCCGAAATCTTGCAAACATTGGTACCCCTGATGCGTGACGTGGGGCTGGACGCCCACTGGCAGGTGATCGAAGGCACAGGCGATTTTTTCAACGTCACCAAGGCGATGCACAACGGCCTGCAAGGCATGGACCTGCCCCTCACCGCCGAGATGAAGGCCACCTGGCAACGCCACAACGAGTTGAACGCCAAGAAGTTCGAGGGTCACTACGATTTCGTCGTGGTGCACGACCCGCAGCCGGCCGGCCTGCTTCACTTTACGGCCGGCGAGCAGGGCGCCCATTGGGTCTGGCGCTGTCACATCGATACCTCGCATCCCAACCCCAGATATTGGGACTTCCTGGCCCCGTACATCAACGAGTACCCGGCGGCAGTGTTCACGATGAAAGAGTACGTCGGGCCGGGGATTGATTTCAAACACCTGGCGATCATCACCCCCACCATCGACCCCCTCTCACCCAAAAACACACCGATGGAGCCGGCGGAGGCGGACGCGATTGTGGCCCGTTACGGCCTCGACGCCGACCGCCCCCTGCTGGTGCAGGTCAGCCGGTTTGACCCCTGGAAGGACCCACTGGGCGTGATCGACGCCTATCGTATCGTCAAAGAGCGGATGCCCTCGGTGCAACTGGCCCTGGTCGGCTCGATGGCCTCCGACGACCCGGAGGGCTGGGACTACTACGACAGAACGGTGCGCCACGCGGGCGAGGATTTTGACATCCGCATCTTGCACAACTTTCAGGGGGTGGGGAACCGGGAGGTGAACGCCTTCCAGACGGCAGCCGACGTGGTGGTTCAGAAATCCACCCGCGAAGGGTTTGGACTGGTCGTCACCGAAGCAATGTGGAAGGGAAAGCCGGTCGTTGGTGGAAACGCCGGCGGTATTCCGCTGCAGGTGATCGACGGACAGACCGGCTTCCTGGTAGGAAGCGTCGAAGCGTGCGCCGACAGGGTACTCTATCTGTTGCAAAACCCGGTCGAAGCCAAAGAAATGGGGCAGGCGGCGCGCGAGCACGTCCGCCGGCATTTCCTCTCCTCTCGCCACCTGGCCGACTATCTGCGCCTGTTCAACCAACTTCTCAGGTGACAGTCACTTTCAAAGTGACTGTCACCTGAACCTGAAGGGGGTTGCCCCGTCCTCGGGGGTGTCGCTGGCGAAGCCGTGGCGCAAAAGCCGCCCCGAGGACGGGGCTCCGGGCATTCAACTGCGTAGGTCCTGTAAAGGAGGGAATGGTGAGAGTATCTAGAGTTGAAAAGTACGTGCGGGCGATGGCCGAGGGCCTGCGGGCAGAAAAGGCAAGGGGGTTGAGAATCACCTACCAACTGCGGCTGACCGGCGAAGGCGGGGGAACCTGGACAGTCTCCGTCGCCGACGGCGTGTGCCGGGTGAGTCGGGGTGCACCGCCCCGCGCCGACACTGCCATCACGATGAGCACCGACCACTATTTGAAACTGGCCGCCGGAAAACTGAACGCCGTGGATGCTTACAACAAAGGTCAGATCAAAGTCGGCGGCAATACGGGATACGCCCTCAAATTCATCGAACTCTTCCCGCCCTGGGCCTCGCGGGTGCCACCCGACGCGCCGCCCGCGCCACCTCCGCCGTCCGAACCTCAACCCCAACCCGAACCCGAACCCGCGCCGGCCACGCCAACGGTGGCCGATTACGTGCGGGCCATGCCCCGGGGATTCCGCGCCGACAGAGCGGGCGGCCTGCGGGCGGTCTACCAGTTCCAATTGACCGGCGCCGGTCG
>JAJRXB010000331.1 GCA_024276515.1 Chloroflexota bacterium | reverse complement strand
TACCGGTTGGGTGGGATCCAGAGCCCGCGCCGGAATGGGGATTCCGGCGCTATCCAGGCTTTCGCAGCCCCGGAATCCCTATTCCGGGGCGGGTTTCTTCTGGAAACGAATTTATGCATCACCGTATTTAGCTTGTTTTGCCCGCGAGTTACTACTCAGCCAGGGCGTTTTTTTCCTGTCATTGCGAGGAGCGCAGCGACGACCTGTGCCCCGAACGGGGTAAGATCAGTAAGCAATCGCCACAATGCATCGTAGGAGATTGCTTCGCATCCTTCGGATGCTCGCAATGACATCAGTAGCTCCAATTGTAACAAAATGATGGAAGCAGGTCAAGAGAGGTTTACTCAAACCCTTCTTCATGGTATAGTAAAAGACAGACAGTAGACTAAAAACCTCCCTGCTTGCGGTCTACTTCCCCAATCTACCGTCTACCGCCCTACTCCACATTTGATGAGCGAGGCAAACGTTTTATGAAGGCAGTGGTGATGGCTGGTGGTTCCGGGTCACGGCTCCGTCCATTGACAATCGAGCGCCCCAAGCCAATGGTGCCTATGGTCAACAAGCCAGTGCTGGCTCACATCCTCGATTTGCTCAAGCGTCACAACTTTTGCGAAGTTATCATCACCGTTCAATACCTGGCCGATCTCATCCAGGACTATTTTGAGGACGGCAGCAGTCTGGGCATAACCATTCACTACTCGGTGGAAGAGACTCCCCTGGGCACGGCAGGCAGTGTGAAAAACGCTCAGCGGTATCTGGACGAGACCTTTCTGGTCATCAGTGGCGACGCCGTCACCGACATCAACCTGGCCGACATTTTACAGTTTCACCGCGAGAAAGGAGCCCTGGCCACGCTCACCCTCAAATCTGTCGCCAACCCCCTGGAATACGGGGTGGTTGTTACCGACGACGAAGGGCGCATTACCCAATTCCTGGAGAAACCGAGCTGGGGCCAGGTCATCTCCGACACAGTCAACACCGGAATCTACATGCTGGAACCCGAAGTGCTCGACGGGTTGGAACCCAACGTAGCCTATGATTTCTCCCGAGACGTCTTTCCGCCGATATTGAGCAAGGGCGCTCCCCTCTTCGGCTACATCGCCGATGGCTATTGGTGCGACGTGGGCAGCATTTCGGCTTATATGAAGGCCACGGCCGACACCCTGGAAGGTAAAGTGCATCACATCGACCTGGGGCATCACATCGGTGGTGGCGTGTGGACCGGTCAAGGCGTAGAAATCGCACCCGACGCTACCCTATATGGACCGATCTACCTGGGGAATGAAGTTAAGATCAAAGGTGGAGTCGTCATCCAGGGGCCGGCGGTGATACGCGATTACACCATCATCGACAACCGGGTTCAAATCGAGCGCTCGGTGATCTGGCGCAATTGTTACGTGGGCGAATCGGCCGAGGTGCGAGGCGCTATCATCTCTCGGCGATGCAGTCTCAAAGCCAAATCGGTGCTCTTCGAAGGCTCCATAATCGGCGACAATTCGCTCATTGGTGAGGGAGCGGTCATCCACCCCAACGTGAAAATCTGGCCGAGCAAGGAGGTGGAACCGGGAGCGATAGTAAAAAGCAGCATCATCTGGGGCTCCCAGGGCCGGCGGGTGCTCTTCAGCCGCTATGGTGTGACCGGTGTGGTCAACGTGGACCTGACGCCCGAGTTCTCCGCCCGCCTGGGGGCAGCTTTTGGTGCCATCCTGCCCAAAGGATCGCTGGTTACTATCAACCGGGACCCACACCGCAGCCCGCGCATGCTGAAACGGGCCATCATCGCCGGGCTGCCATCGGCCGGCGTCAACGTGTGGGACCTGGGCACCCAGCCCATCCCGGTGGCGCGTTACTACACCTGTCATTCAGAAGCGGTGGCGGGCGTTCACGTCCGCCTTTCGCCATACGACCAGCGAGTGGTGGACATCCGCTTCATAGACGACCGAGGACTTAACCTGGACGCTGCCCAGAAACGTCGTGTGGAGCAGATCTTCTTCCGCGAGGATTTTCGGCGCGTGTATCTGGACGAGATTGGAACCATCAGCTACGCCCCGGAGGTGGTAAAGCGATACACCGACGGATTCCTGCAATCCATCAACTACGATGCCATTCGCAACGCCCAATTTTACATCGTGGTCGATTACGCCAACTCGCCCGTCGCTGCCGTGCTGCCCGGCATCCTCAGAAAGTTACATTGCAACGTGGTCGCCCTCAATGCCAACGTTGAAGAGACTCGCATGGCGATTCAGCCCCACGAGTTTCAAGCGGCGCTGGATCGCCTGAGCCTGATCGCCTCGGCCCTCAACACTCACATTGGATTGCGCCTGGACGTGGGGGGTGAAAAAATCTTCCTGGTGGACGACCGGGGGGTGCGGCTGAACAACGTAGTGGCCGCAGCAGCTATGACCGACCTGGCTTTGCGCGCGTCGCCCGGGGGAACCATCGCCGTGCCGGTGACCATGCCCAACATGTTCGAGCAAATTGCCGCCCAGCACGGCGGTCGCGTCATTCGCACCAAAGTTGACGAGCACGCGCTGACAAAGGTGGCCTGCGAGAATTCGGTGGTGGTGGCCGCCGATGGCAACGGCAGCTTCATCTTCCCTCAATTTCAGTGCGCCAGCGACGGGTTGATGGCCACGGCCAAATTGCTGGAGTTTTTGGCCACGCAGCAAACCACCCTTTCGCAAGTGATGGCAAGCCTGCCGCCATTTCACGTGATCTACGAAAAGGTGCCGTGTCCCTGGGAAGCCAAAGGGACCGTGATGCGGAGACTCAACGAACAGTGTCGGCACAACCAGGTAGACACCACCGATGGCCTGAAGATCCAGCTCAACCCAACCGAATGGGTGCTCCTGCTCCCTGATCCAGATCGCCCACTGCTCCAGATACACGCCGAGGCTGCCTCTTCAGCGCAAGCCAAAGAATTGATACGAAAATACGCCAGCCTGGTGAGACACCTGCAAGAGTGAACGATCCGCTTTTGGCCGGGATTGGGGGATTGGGGGATTTTTCCTTCATCTCCATCTCCAAATCCCCAAATCCCGGCTAATATTGGGCCGGATTTACCCGATAGCCTGAGCAGTTACGACTGTTCGTCGTTGGTTGCTTGGGGCATTTACTTGAGCTCGACCGTAGCGCCCTCGGCTTCGAGCTTGGCTTTGGCCTCTTCGGCCGCTTCCTTGGACACGCCTTGCAAAACGGTGCTGGGCGCGCTGTCGACCAACTCTTTAGACTCTTTAAGCCCCAGGCTGGTGAGTTGGCGTACCACCTTGATGACCTGAATCTTCTTGGGACCGATTTCACTCAGGACCACGTCGAACTCGGTCTTTTCTTCCTCTTCCTCTGGAGCACCCGCCCCCGCACCCGGCATAGCGGCCGCCACTGCCATAGGCGCAGCCGCCGTCACGCCCAGCTTCTCTTCCAGCATCTTGACCAGATCCGAAGCTTCGAGCAGGGTAAGGTTCTGAATTTCCTCAGCCAGCTTTTCCAAATCAGCCATGGTTGTTATTTTCCCTCCTGTGATATATGGGTGAACTTCCTGTACTGAGGTGACAGTCACTTTTGCGTTTTTTGCGCCAGTTCAAGTGACTGTCACCTGTTTTTGCTTAAAAGGGAACAACTCTATTGGAGTCGTGCCAGGCTAGGCAGCAGCCGTGGCCTCTTCCAACTTGTCGGCATAAGCCTTGATGGTCGCCGCCAGCTTGCTGCCGGCCGCGTTAATGACCCCGGCAACCCGATTGCCAGGTTGCTGAATCAATCCCAGCAATTGCGCCAAAACCACTTCGCGTGGTGGCAGGTTGGCCAGCGATATGACCTCTCGCGGCGTCAGAACTTTGTCCTCGACCAAACCACCCTTTACTTGCAAGATGCCCGTCTCTTTGGCAAAGTCCGTCAGGGCCTTAGCTACCGGGGGAACTTCTTCGTAGGCGAAACCAATGGCAATGGGCCCTTTGAGCAAGTCCTCAGGCAAAGACATCCCCGCCGACTGCAAGGCCCGGGCGATCAGCGTATTCTTGACGATACTATACCCACCGCCCACCTCCCGAACCCTGGCACGAAGCGCCTCCATGTCCGACACGGTGAGCCCGCGGTAGTCTGTGAGGAATATTGCCTTGCTGCGCGAGAGCTTGTCTACGTAGCTGGCGACCAACTGCTCTTTCTTTTTGCGTGTGATGGCCAAGTTGTATCACCTCCCTTTCTGTTAATACGAAAACGTCTTTGCACCAGCCGATGCAAAGACGCTCTATCACCTTGCGACGGATTGACAACCCGGTCGCATCGCCTCTGCCTCGGCAGGTTTGCTCACCCATTGTGGCGGTTTAAGCGTCGTTCGACGCACCTGCTGTCTACGGCTATTCAATTTGGGGTCAAGGTCGAAGGCAAGCGTCAGGCTGTTTGCAATTGCGACGCCTGGAAGACGTCGACCTTGACGCCGGGTCCCATCGTCGGCGCGATGGTGATGCGCCGGATGTATTGCCCTTTGGCAGCGGCAGGCCTGGCACGCTGCACCGCTTCCATCAAGGCAGCAAAGTTCTCGAGCAGTTGCTCCTTTGAAAAGCTAACTTTGCCGATGGGGACGTGAATGTTGGCGGTTTTGTCCAGACGAAACTCCAGTCGGCCCGCTTTGAGTTCTCTAACCACGCGTCCCAGGTCTTCGGCCGGCACAATGGTGCCGGCTTTGGGGCTGGGCATAAGTCCCCGGGGGCCGAGGACTTTACCCAGGCGGCCCACTTTGCTCATCATCGGCGGGGTGGCCACGGCCACGTCGAACTCGAACCAGCCCCCCTGAATCTTTTGGATGAGTTCGACGCTACCGACGTAATCGGCGCCCGCTTCTTCGGCTATCTTTTCGCCCTCGCCCTCGACGAAGACGAGCACGCGCACCTGCTTGCCCGTGCCGTGAGGCAACGAGACGGTGCTTCGTACCTGCTGGTCGGCGTGACGGGGGTCCAATCCCATCCTCAGGTGAGCTTCTACCGTGGCATCAAAATTAGCGTACGAGATTTTCCGCACCAATTCTACCGCCTCTTCTGGCGGGTAGGCGCGTTCGCGGTCAACGAGTTTGGCGACTTCTCGATACTTTTTGCCTCGCTTGGGCATTTTAAAACCTCCTGGTGGTCATAACGGACGGAAACGTCCTCCCACAGTATAACCCGACTCAGTCTACGACGTCGATTCCCATACTCCGCGCGCTGCCCTCTATCTGGCGCATTGCCCCTTCGACGTCTATGGCGTTCAAGTCTTTCATCTTGAGTTCGGCGATCTCACGGATCTGATCGCGGGTGACGGTTCCCACTTTATCTCGATTGGGCTCGCTGGACCCCTTTTCGACGCCCGCCGCTTTTTTGAGCAGGTCGCTGGCGGGTGGGGTTTTGGTGATAAAGGAAAAGGTCTGGTCCTGATAAACGGTAATCTCTACCGGAACGATAGCACCGATCATATTCGAGGTGCGCGCATTATATTCTTTGCAAAAAGCCATAATGTTCAGGCCGTGCTGGCCCAGGGCCGGACCGACCGGCGGTGCCGGGTTAGCCTTGCCGGCCGGGATTTGTAGTTTGATGATTGCCTTTACTTTCTTGGCCATTCGAATGAGTCCTCCACTTGCACAAAACGTCAAACGTAAAACGTGAACGTATTCCGCGACGTGTGTTGCATGTTGCGTTGGTCTACGCTTCACGTTTCACGTTTCACGTTTCACGCTTCACGTTTGACGAGTCTACACCCGCTCAACTTGCAAAAAGTCTACTTCTACCGGTGTCTCGCGGCCAAACATATTAACCAGCACGCGCACGCGAGCCCGGTCGGCGTCGATGGCATCTACTGTGCCCATAAAGTCTTCAAAAGGACCTTCGACGATGCGAACTTTTTGTCCCTCTTTGAAGCTGACTTTGATCTTGGGCGCTTCGGCCTCCATCCGCTTGAGGATTTTGTCAACTTCTTCCTGGCGGAGAGGAATGGGCTTGGTGCCCGACCGCACAAAATCGGTGACGCCTGGAGTGTTTCGCACCACGTACCAGGTGTCGTCGTTCATAACCATCTCGACCAGGATGTAGCCGGGAAAAACACGCCGCTCGGTGGTACGGCGCTGACCGTCTCTCAGCTCTACTTCTTCTTCGGTTGGCACCACCACCTGGAAGATTTGGTCCTGCATCCCCATCGACTCGATGCGATGCTCCAGGTTCTTCTTCACCTTGTTCTCGTACCCGGAATAGCTATGAACGACGTACCAGGCGGTGCCTTCCGGTCGCTCCGGCTCTTTTTCTTCCTCTGGCTCTTCCTCTTCTGCCTCTTCTGTTGTTTCTTCTGCTTCTGCTTCTTCTACTTCTATTATCTCTTCCGTCTCTTCCTCTTCCGCCGCTTCCGCGACCTGGTCGTCGGCAGACACGTCGGCAGCCGGCTCCGCGCCAGGCGCAGCCTCGCTTGTGTCCTCTGTGTCCTCGACGCCGTCGGGCGCATCATCGGCAGGGGCTTCGGCCTGCGGATGCTCTGCCATCTCTCCGCCGTTTGGTTCTGAGACGGGCTCTACATTCTCTTCCAACTCAATTGCTTCAACCATCATCGTTTACAACCCGATTTGTGGTATAACCTGAGGGGATGCTTCGTTGTTCGCCCTTACGTCACTCACGCTCAACGACGTAGATAGCCGCTGCACCGCCAACGACCACGAGCACCCCCACCCCAATCCATATCCAATTCCCGGTGATAAGGCCCTGCATTATTTTAGAAAAGAGGAAGTCGCCGGCGCCCAAAAGAAGTGACATGCCCGCGGTCGCGGCCAAGACGATAAGGGTAAGGTTCCAGGCCTCTTCGCGGCTGGGCCAGGTCACTTTGCGCAGTTCTGCCCGTGTCTCTCTGAGATAGCCTACGATGGGCTCAACCAGGCGATTCAAAAAGCTTTGTTGAGTCTTGCTCGTTACTTTGGCCACGTTGGGCTCGCTCCTATTTTGCGCATACGTAATGATGCCTGAAACGTAATGCGTAATGTCCCCGGGACTAACTGCCGTTCCCACGTTTCACGCTTCACGTTTTACGTTTCACGCTTCACGGCTCACTTGGTCTCACGATGCAATGTGTGTCTGCGGCATCGTGGGCAGAATTTTTTGAGCTCGAGACGACTTGGGTCGTTGCGACGATTCTTTTGAGTGGTATAAGTCCGCTCCCGGCATTCGGTGCAGGCCAGGGTAACGACCATTCGCACTGCTTTTTTTGCCATTTTGCGTCCAAAAGGGGGCTGAGAGGAAGAAGGAACTGCCTCCCGGCCCCCCTGACTCCTTTCTGCTGGTCAGTTGATCAAACGATTGATTGGGTTAGACAGGTTCGTTAATCAGCTACTCATCTCATTACCAATCGGCCAACCGACTTACTCGATGATCCTGGTGATGACGCCAGCGCCGACGGTGCGACCACCCTCTCGAATGGCAAACCGACTCCCCGCCTCCAACGCCACCGGCACGATCAACTTCACCCGCAGGTTCACGTTGTCCCCAGGCATCACCATCTCCACGCCCTCCGGCAACGACACCTCGCCCGTCACGTCCATCGTCCGAATGTAAAACTGCGGCCGATACCCGGCAAAGAAGGGCGTGTGCCGGCCCCCCTCGTCTTTCCTCAAAATGTACACTTCCCCTTCAAAGGTCGTGTGCGGCGTGATGCTCCCCGGAGCCGCCAACACCATCCC
>JAJRXB010000330.1 GCA_024276515.1 Chloroflexota bacterium | reverse complement strand
GTACCCTTTTCGAGCGAGCGAGCCACACCGCTGTTGCCACAGCCTGGGCCCACTTGATGCCTTCAGGAGTCCCGTGGGTTACAGCGGCGCTGCCCTCAAGCGATTCAAGCGCCCACCTCACCGGCGATACCAGCATAGCGGAACCGTTTCCGATGCTCTGTGGCGGGGACGAATCGTCTTTCCCCGCCCACTGAGCGAATTCGCGGACCGTATCCCCGGCGCGGGTACAGTCGGCACCACTCCCGGTATTTCACCTTGTGCGGCTCGGCCATCACGATCGCGCTTGACACCTGTTCCACCTCGGCGACCTCCCCATGGACCCGGTTACCCACTAAAAAAGTTGGAAGAACCTTTAGCCCGAAAAATTCACGAAGGGAGGTAGACGAAAGAACGGGCGCCCTCTAACATGTTGTTCCGCCTAAGAAAAACATGCCAACAGAGGAGTGCCCGTTGAACACAGTCTGTCACACCCAGCTCTCCTTCGCAAACCTCGGCTCCAAACCCGTCGTCGCCTCCTTCGACGGGGGCAAAATCACCTCCGACGCCGGCGCCCTCCTCCTGCGGGAGATCGATCGCAACACCGGCCTCATCCAGGCCGTCGATGCCTGCATCGACGACCCCAGGGACCCTCGCAAGGTCCGCCACGCCCAACGCACTCTCCTCCGACAACGCATCCTCGCCATCGCCCTGGGGTACGAGGATGCCAACGACCACAATACGCTGCGCTTCGATCCGGCCCTCAAGATCGCCGCTGGCCATGCCCCTGATTCCGCCCCCGATCTCGCTTCCCAGCCCACCCTCTCCCGTCTGGAAAACCGCGTCACCGCAAAGCAGTTGATCCGCCTCTCCAGGGTCCTGCTGGAAAGCTACATCGCTGCCCACCCCGGCCCGCGCTCTCTCATCGTGCTGGACATCGACTCCACCGATGACCCCACCCACGGCCGCCAGCAACTGGCCCTCTTCCACGGGTTCTATGACCAGTATATGTTCCACCCCCTGCTCGTCTTCGATGGCCTCTCCGGCTACCCCCTCGCCGCCGTTCTGCGTTCCGGTCGCTCCCACGCCTCCAGGGGCGCCGCCCACATCCTGCGCAACATTGTCCAGCGCCTCCAAAAGGCCTATCCCGGCGTCACCATCCTCGTGCGTGCCGACAGCGGGTTTGCCGTCCCCACCCTCTACCGCACCCTGGAACGCCTCGGCGTCTTCTACACCATCGGCCTCATCCCCAATTCGAGGCTCCGAGATCGGGTAACCGAGTTGGCCCAACGCACCCAAGAGGATTTCGACGCCACCGGCCAAAAGCAGCGCGCCTTCACGGCCTTTCTCTACAAGGCCGACTCGTGGCACCTCCACCGACGGGTCGTCGCCAAGGTGGAGCACCTCCCCCAGGGCTCCAACATCCGCTTCGTTCTCACCAACCTGCGCCACATGGCCCCCCAGCGCGTCTACGATGTCCTCTACCTGGGCCGTGGGGACACCGAAAACCGCATCAAGGAACTCAAACTCTACCTGAAGGCCGACCGCACCAGTTGCCACCGTTTCCTGGCCAATCAGTTCCGCCTCCTTCTCCACACCTTGGCCTACGTGCTCCTGTGGCATCTGCGCCAAGCGGCGGCCGGCACCGACTTGGCCCACGCCTCCATGGAAACGTTGCGGTGCAAACTCCTCAAAATCGGCGCCCGAGTGAAGGAATCCGTGCGGCGGGTCGTGCTCCACTGTGCCTCCTCGTACCCCTACCAGGCAGTCTTCGCTGCCGTGCTCGCCAACCTGCGCCAGACCCCCGTTCCGCTCCGGCCCTGAACCAATCCTCCCGCCCGCTGCTTTCCTTGGCCCCTCCAGTTGGACTCGGCAAAGTGCGCCCAAAATCGGCCACGAAGGGACCATTCCCGTCCATTTTGCGCCTGCGAGAAAACCGGCACCTCCCAAGACGACCGCTTCACCCCCCAAACCGCCCTTGCTCAGGCCCGTTACCCCCCCCTCTGCCCCCTGACTCTCTCCCTATCTCAAGCCAGTTGATGAATTATTCAGGTTAGTCGCCCCGCGTAGCGAGGTCGGCTGCAAGCGATGTTAGGCGCCTATACCCTTCTCACCTCTCGGAGATGTCAATACAGCTTGGTCTAAACGACGGTGTATCATTGAAGCCAATGTCAACATATCTAAAGCATCTTGCTCATTTATCGGCCACTTGATCTTGGGAGCGTGTGCAGCGGTATTGCGGAATACACCGAACAGTCCTTTCATCAAGTTTATTAGGCCAGTGTGCTCACTTCGTTCTGTCTCTGTCTTACGGGTATTGAAAGCCAAAAGTGGTTCTTTGCCGCCAAAAGCTTCATCAACCAACTTTGAGCCATCGCTAGTCAGTCCTGTTTTTTCTCGTATCTTGTCAGACACACTCTTGGCTGCCTCGAATACAGCGTGAAAGTAGTTGTCCTGTAGGAGTTCTGCACGACAAAACCGAAGTACATCAGGATGCACTTTTCGAGCAATCAATTCCTTTCTCAAACGGCTCGCCCGCTCCTGAGCTTCGTTGAGGGTATGAACCGCTTTCACATGGGTGCATTCGCCGTTTGTCCCAGGTGAGCCAGGGGTGAGGTACGGCGGGTGCGACGGCGGCAGTTTGGGCTGGACATCGCGTTCCGACTCGGGTATACGAGCCTGGGAAGGAGGGAATGACCATGCTCATGCCGCACCCT
>JAJRXB010000329.1 GCA_024276515.1 Chloroflexota bacterium | reverse complement strand
TTGATTACCCGGTCGCCGCCTTCACCGCCAGCGACACCAACATCTTCGTGGACGAGTCCGTCAGCTTCGCGGATCAGAGCACCGGCGACAGGCCCCTCTCCTACCTGTGGGATTTTGGCGACGGCACTACCAGCGACGAAAGGAACCCCTCCCACCAGTGGACGGCCCCCGGTCGGTACCGGGTGACGCTGACCGTCACCAATCGGCTGGGCAGCGACTCGACCAGTTTGGAGATTCTGGTCCGCCCGCGCACCGAGCCCTTCCGTCCCTTCACCGTCAAAGCCGCGCGCATCCTGTGGCCACCATCCAATCCGGGGACCGGATATTTCTCCATCGTCGGTCGCATTGGCCTGCCACCGGGCTACGAACTGACGGACCTGGAGCCGGAATTGACCTTTGAAATGAGGATCGGCGGTCAGAGCGACGGGGAGACGGTGACACTTGAGCGACGTGGGGGGGTGTTCTTCTACAGAGAGCCGTTTGGCAGCCCCGGCGGAGCGGTGGATTTGAAACGTGTCGTCGTTGTCATACCCGGCGCCGGCGAAACTGGGGTATTTGTGTTTCTGGGCAAAGTGTCGCTGCCCGGCGTGGACGGCAGGACACGGCCTGCCCAGGCCGCCATCTCGGTCGAGGTGCCGGTGAAGGGGGATCAACTGGCGGAGAAGCTGGTGGGGCAAGAGACGATCGACTTCCGCACCCGCCGACACCTGTGGTTTTACTTCCGCCATCCCGTTCCGTACGTTCCGTAGCTTGTGGTGTCTCAGACGGCGGGTAAGCCCGTCCTGGCTTGCGCCAGCCCTTGTCCCGTCCTGGGCCAAGGACGGGGCGGGCCAGGGAAACCCGCCCTACCCGGCCACCACGGTTAAATGCGGAGCTGCCCCACTCGCGATTGGTATAAGTTTTATCCCCCAATCCCCAAATCCCGGCGAGCAAGGTGAATGGTTGCCCGTAGCTTATGGTGTCTCGGTTTTCTCATGGCAATTCGATTTCGCCCAGCGGCACGGCCCTGTTGCGAAAGATGGAGCCGTCCGGGCCGGTAGCGATCAGACGGGTGAGGTCGAAGTCGTACATGCCGGCCACGACGCGGTAGGTGCCGGGCGGCAGATCGTCCGGCAATTGGATGAGATGCGTGTCGGCGTAGACGCGGCCTGGGACCCACGTTTGGGTGGGGACAGTTCCATTGACCGGGAAGCTGTCGTGGCCGGCGACGAACTCCCCGTCGGCGTTGAGCACGTGGGCGAAGACGGTGTAACTTTGCGTTGGAGCGCCGGCGGCCCACCAGTACAGGGTAACGCGCACCTGCCCCCGGCCCGACCGCTCGACCGTGTAACCGATGAGGTTGGTGCCGCTGGTCAGGCGGGCCACCGGTGGCAGTGACGCTGCCCCTCCCCGGACGCCGAAGAGCTCCAGTGTGCCCCCCTCTCCAAAATCGTAGGCCAGCAACGGGCGGCCTTGCGCGTTCAGGGCGCGTTCCACCCGGCCGGCAGCCTCCCCGCCGGCGACGACCCACACCTTCTCGGCGTCGGCCACCAGGTCGGCCACGGTGGGGGCGGCCGCGTAAAGGGCGTCTCCCCCCGCCAGACGGACGTCGTAGTCTCCCCCCAGGTAAGGTTTGACCCGGCGCAGGAAGTCCTGGTCCGTCACCAGGAGCACGTGTGTCTCGGCCTGCGCCTGCTCTGTGCCCAGGTAGCCGATGAGCGAGGCAGATGGGTCTTCGCCCAGGCGGCGTTCGGCGTAGGCCCGTCCCAGGGCCGGGGTGGTGACGATCAGGCCCAGCCCCACCAGTGTCGCCAGTGCGGCCGGGGCGTAGCGGCGCAGGAGAGTCAGCCGCCGCAGCGACGCTCCCCACAGAACCCAACCGAATTCCACCAACAGCGCCCCCAGGGTCAGCCAGCGGGCCAGGACCACTCCCTCCAGCAGCCAGCGGGCGTCGGGGACGAGGACGAAGTAGATCGGTTGCTCCAGCACGTTGAGCAGGGTCAGCAGCAGGCTGTAGGTGACGCCTCGCGCGTCGGGGAAGAGCAGAATGACGAAGGGGAGCAGGTAGACGATGAACTGCGGGCTGTAGCCTTTGGAATAGAGCAAAAAGAGCGTCACGGTGAGACCGGTCAGGGCGACGACGTTGCGCGGCCGCCTGTAGCCCCTCTGTGGGGAGCTGTCGTCGGCGGGGCGGGTCCAGAGGAGCAGGTAGAGCAGACCAAAGCCCAGGGTGATGAGGGGCCAGGGCAGAGTGCTGGCGTGGACGGCGAAGGCCGTCTCGGCCGGGTTCAGCCGGTCGCCGCCGACGACGCCGTAGCCAAAGTAGCCCTCCAACACGGCCCACACCGTCTCCCACGACGAGCGCCCGGCAATGGACCGGACCGTCGTCCACAGCCAGACCGGCTGGATCAGCAAAAAGGGCAGCAGCAGCGCCAGGATGGTCAGCGACGTGGTCACCAGATAAAGCGCGCCGTCGCGCAGCCCTGCGCGTCGGTCTTCTGTCTCGTCCCACAGCCGGCGCAGGGCCACCGGCAAAAAGATAATCGGCGTCAATTTGACCAGGAACCCCACGCCGACCGAGACCGCCGATCCGAGCAGCCGCCCTTGCAGAATCAAGTCCAGCGCCAGCAGCAGAAAGAAAAGGGCAATCGCATCGAAGAAGCCCAGCATAGCGTAAACCGGCGCGAAGAGAAGGGCGTAGAGCACGACGCTGCGTGTTGCGTATTGCGTGTTGCGTGTTGCGTGTTGCGTATCCCCTGCTCCCTGCTCCCCATCAATACGGCGCGCGATGCGATACAGCAGCACAAAGTTGCCGGTCTCGAAGAGGACAAAGACGCTCCCCAGGATCAGGGTGAACCACAGACGGTGGTCGGTCCAGGGGGGGAAGAGGAGGCTCAATTTGTAGGCGCCCACCATCAGCCAGGGGACAGGGGGGGGCCACTCCAGCCAGTAGTGCAGGAAGGGATAGAGGCCGTAATCGGAGATGGCGGCGACGCCCAGGTACATGTTGAAGTCGGAATAATCGCGGATGAAGCCGCCCGGCCGCAGCAGCAACAGGGTGAGCAGGCGGAAGGCGAGGAAGAGAACCAGGAGCAGAGGGAAGCTAGAGATGGGAGATGGGAGATGGGGGGCTGAGGGTTGGGGGCTAGGGGCCGAGGGGAGTTGTTCGTCTTCCAACGGCGCAGTCGCTGTGTTCTCCGTCATCTTCTCCCTCCTGTGGATAAAGTAATGGGAGATGGTCTCTTCATCCTCACCGCATCCGTCCCAGCCACAGCTTGAGCCGCAATCTGAGAATGGCGGAGGTGTATTGGGTGAAAATGCTGAAGAATTGCGTCTTGCTGTGGCCGTGCATCCGCAGCCGGTAGAAGACGGGGATTTCGAGCATCCGCCAGCCCCGCCGCCAGCCGACCATCAGCAGCCGGATGAAATAGTCGCCGTAGCCGTAGAAAATCTGGTCCAGGTCCAGTTCCAGCAGCTTGTTTCGATAGATGGCGAAGAAGCCGCTGAGATTGTCCCACACCCGCGTGCCGAACAAAAAGCGCAGGCCCAGGTTGTAAATGAAGCTGAAGACGTAGCGAACCCGGTCCTCCATCCCCCCCCGCATCACGAAACGTGAGCCGATGACCACGTCGTAATACTCCAGAAATTTGACGAGCTGGGGGATCATCGCCGGGTCGTGGTTGAAGTCGGTGTCCATAAAAACGAGCACTTCGCCGTCGCTGTGGTCGGCGCCGTAGCGCAGGGCGGTGGCCAACCCCCGTTCCCCAGTACGGACGTGCAGCCGCACCCGTGGGTCGTCGCCGAAGGCGGCGCGCACCACATCGGCGGTGCCATCGGGGCTGTCGTCGTCCACGATGATCACTTCGTAGTTGAATCCTTCCGGCCCCAGGCACCGATGAATGGTCTGCACCAGTTCGACGATGTTGTCCCGCTCCTTATAGGTGGGCAGGATGATGGAGGTTTTCGCCGTCGGCGGCGGGTGATG